>UROR01000009.1 GCA_900549535.1 uncultured Collinsella sp.
GCAACGGCACGGTGCGCATCTCCGACGCCTGCGCAGGGCTGATAGGCGAGCTCGGCGGCTACTGCTGGGATGCCAAGGCGGACGGCGACAGGCCTGTCAAGGTCGAGGACCACAGCTGCGACGCGCTCCGTTACGGCGTGGCAACACTGCGCATGTACAAGCCTGCGAAAGAGCAGGTAAACCCATTCTTTGGAGGGAGGTAGCGGCTTGTCTAAGGGGCCTTTGGTGACCGATGGCGACCTCAAGGAGGCGGCGTCGGCGACGGCGTTCGCGGCCGATGCCATCGAGCGGCACATGTCGAGCGAGATGTACCGCAACGCCGTCACCGCGAACGAGTACTACCGCCAGCACAACGTCACGATCAACCGGTTCGTGCAGAAGATCTACTCGTGCTCCGGTGCCGAGGCCGAGGACTTCACGGCCTCGAAGCTGAGGCTGGCGAGTAACCTGTTCAAGCGCCTAAACGTCCAGCGCTGCACGTACTCGCTCGGTAAGGGCGTGAGCTTCGTGGACGTCTCGGCGGGCGGCAAGGACACGACCAAGGAGGGGCTTGGCGACCGCTTCGACGACGACGTCATGGAGATGGGGCTCAAGGCGCTCATCCACGGTGTGTCATTCCCGTTTTGGAACCTCGACCACATCGACGTGTTCACCGCCGACGAGTTCTGCCCGGTGTGGGACGAGTACTCGGGGGCGCTATACGCCGGCGTGAGGTTCTGGCGGCTCGACTCCGATCACCCGTGGCACGCGACCCTCTACGAGCAGGACGGCTACACGGAGATGGTGTCGGGCGGCAGCGGCTTCGACTTCGAGGTGGCCGAGGCCAAGCGCGCCTACAAGGTCACGTATCAGGAGATACCGGCGGACGGGATGAAGCTGGCCGTCGATGCGGAGAACTACTCCCGCCTGCCCATCGTGGCGGTCTGGGGCAGCGACGCGCACCAGAGCACGCTCGTCGGCATGCGCGAGAGCATCGACGCCTACGACCTCATCAAGAGCGGCCTGGTGAACGACACGCGCGACTGCGCACAGATCTACTGGCTCATCAACGGAGCCGGCGGCATGGACGACAGGGACCTCGACCTGTGGCGGGCGAAGCTCAAGCTGACGCACGTGGCCGAGGTCGACGCCGAGCAGGGGCAGTCCGTGACGCCGTACACGCAGGAGGTGCCCGTCGAGGGCCGCAAGGAGACGCTGGCGCAGATCAAGGCCGACATCTACGAGGACTTCGGCGCGCTGGACGTCCACACCATCGCGGCGGGGGCGACCAACGACCATATCGACGCGGCATACCAGCCGATGGACGAGGAGGCCGCCGAGTTTGAGCGCCACATCCGCGAGGGTATCATGGACATCCTTGCGTTGCAGGGCATCGAGGACACGCCCGTGTTCACGCACACTCGCATCAGCAACACCAAGGAGCAGGTCGAGACCGTGTGCCTGGAGGCCGAGTATCTGGACGACGAGACGATCCTGCGAAAGCTGCCGAACATCACGCCCGACGAGAGGGCGAAGATTTTGGAGCGCAAGCAGCGGGAGCAGGAGGAGCGCATGGCGGCGCTGCCGCCCGCCCTGGCGGCGAACGCGAAGGGCGCCCAGAAGGGCGACGAGGACGAGGAAGGTGATGAGTGATGGCGGCATTGCAGGTGCTTGACGGCGAGCTGTGGCAGTGGGACACCGGGCGCAAGGTCGAGGTTGTCGGCTGCGAGCAGGTGCATTTCGCCAAGTCGACCACGGGGACGTGCTACACGGTCGAGGTGGCCGGCAACAAGGCGAAGATTCCCGACAAGCTGCTCCAGGCGGCTGGGCGCGTGTACGCATGGGCCTACATCACGGACGAGGCATACGGCGGGCGCACGCGCATCGAGGCGCTCTGGGACGTAAAGAGGCGAGCCAAGCCCGCCGAGTACATCTACGAGCCGAGCGACCAGCGCACCATCAAGGACGCGGAGACGGCGCGAGACGAGGCCAAGGCCGCGCAGAAGGCGGCGGAGGCCGCACGCGACAAGGCTGTCGCCGCCGAGGTCAAGGGGGCACGCGCCACGACTCTTGCCTCGGGCTCGGAGGCAACGGCGGCGATGGAGGGCAACGTGCTGGTCGTCGGCGTGCCGAAGGGCGACGCGCTGAGATACAGTGATCTCACCGCCGAGCAGATCGCGGAGCTCAAGAAGCCCGCGACGGACGCGGCGGCTGGCGTGAACAAGGTCAACAACGAGTTCAAGCAGCTCAAGGCTTCTGTCGAAACGGCGGAGAAGGGCCGCGCCGACGCCGAGGCGGGGCGCAAGGAGAAAGAGACCGAGCGCGGGCAGAACGAGACGGAGCGCAAGGAGGCTGAGGCCGGACGCAAGACCGCCGAGCAGAAGCGCGAGCAGGATTCGACCAAAGCCCTCGCCGACGCGCAGGCGGCTCTCAAGGACGCCAAGACGGCAGCCCTGAACTACCAGTCGATTATCGACTCGGCGGCTGCCGTGACGGCACTGGGACTCAAGAAGGTAAACGGCAAGATTTGCCAGATGCGAAAGGTAGGTGCCTAAATGGCCGATACGCAGGCAACCGAGCAGGCAACCGAGGGGTTCGAGTACGCGGACCCGCTGGCATCGGACAAGGCGGTGTGGGCGCTTGTCGGCGCGGTGAAGAATCTGGGCGACCAGAAGTCGCTCGAGCGCGACGCCTCGACGGGCCGCTACTCCAACGAAAGCGTCGCCGCGATGGTCGACAAGCACAAGACGGGGCTGGTGTACACGTTCCTCATCCCGGCGGGCAGCCCCACCGACATCCAGCCCATGAGCGCTGCCGCGAAGCGCGTGGCCTCCACCGAGTTCGTGCCCGCGACGGCGACGAGCGCGGCTGTCGACCCGTTCGACACCGAGGGCGGACCGTGGTTCCACGTGTCCGCCAACGCCGGTGCCGACGTCGACGGCGTGCCGTGGGTCGAGGCCATCGACGGCGTCGACTACGGATTCTCGCGCGTGGACAACGGACACGGCAACAACGTCTACGAGATCGCGCCGGTCGTTTGGCAGGCGGTCGAGGTGCTGACGAACGGCAACCTGCTCGTCTCGTGGTCCGACAGCCGATTCAGCGGCTCGCAGCCGAACCCCAAGGCATTGCTGCCGGACGGCACGCTGCGACCGTACATGCTGACGCCGACGTATCCCATGAGCATCGACGCCGACGGGCGCCCGCGCTCCGTCTCGGGTGCGAAGGTCGCCAACCGCACGACGTCGCACGACTCGCTCGTCGACCTTTGCAAGACCGCGACCACGGGCTACTCGGGCATGAGCGTCTATGACCAGTGGTATATCAACTTCCACCAGTTGACCAAGACGCTCTGCAAGTCCTCCCAGGTGGACTTCCCGGGTTGCACGGACTTCAACATCCAGATCCACCCCGCGCTCGCCGAGACGGGCGTCACGCGCGTGGTCGTCACCGCCGAGCAGGCGGCGAAGATTCCCGTGGGCGCGTCGATGATGTACGGCACCGACACGGGCACCACGTGCCCCGACCGAGGTGCCGCGGCAGCGTACGACGTGTTCGACGGTGCCGTTGTCGGCGGCAAGGAGACGCTCGCGGACGGCAACGTGGCGCTGCTCATGGACGTCGCCAAGGCGTTCGACACGACCGTGAACACATGGCTCCAGAGTGCGCCGTGGAACACGGGCAACACCGATGCCCTCGTGGGCGACGGCCAGGTGGCGAAGGACGGCAAGCATCCGTTCAAGATCGGCGGCGTCGAGACGGGGCTGGGCCTGTGGGAGTTCATGGGCGATACGCTCTTCGTTTCCGACGGCACGGGCTTCGGCATCGCGGTCAACCCCGACACTCGCAATGAGAAGAAGAATGCCGTGGCGGACGGGGTGACCCCGACGGCGGCGTGCATGCCGACGGCAGATGGCTACATGCTCGACATCCAGTTCGTCAACGGCCTTATCTTGGGAAAGGGGCTCGGCGGCTCGGCGACGACCGGTGTCGGCGACTACTTCTACTTCGACACATCCGGCGGTAAGGTCAAAGGCACAATCCGTCTGGTTCCGTTCCTCGGCTACCTGTGGTACGGCTCGGTTGCCGGTCTTCGTTACGCGAACTCGAGGAACAGGTCCGGTAGGGCCACTTGGAACTTCGTCTCCCGGCAATCTGTCTATAAATCTCTACTCGCACCGTGTCTACCGCGCCCGCCGCTTTCTGGCGGGACGCGGCTCAGCCTGACTCCTTTGAGTGAAATTTGTCCGCAAGGCTCACGGGCTGGTAGCCGCACGGCGAACGCTCGTATGACAGACAGAAAGAGCTTTGATCTTTGAAAACCTACTGCAAGGGCCTCGAGTTCACGCGCAAGAGCGTCGTCGAGGCCCTGCACCGATGGAAGAAAAGCGACTCCGGCAAGGAGAACGGCTGGCGCGTCGCCGACGAATACGGCACCGAGACGGCGTTTGTCGACCGCATCTGGCTAGAGCTCTCGACCGAGACGCTTACGTTCGAGCCGATTCGAACCTACCTGAAGCACGACCCGAACAACGGCAAGCTGCGCGAGATAAGCGTCGAGAGCATCAAGCGGCAGGTGTGCAACTACCTGTGCGTTGGGGCGCTCGAGCCGCTCCTTGCTGCCAAGGTCGGTTTCTGGCAGGTGTCGAGCGGCGTCAAGGGCAAGGGCGCGGCGCTGGGGATGCGCAAGCTCAGGCGCGCGGTTCACCGCTTCGCCTACCACCTACACGTCGACATCCGCAACTGCTACGGCTCGATGCAAACGGCGATAGTGGAGGGTCTGGTGGCGCGCTACGTCAAGAACAGCCAGGTCCTCTACCTGCTCCATTCGCTGCTGTCGACGATGAACGGCGTCCTTATCCTCGGCAGCTACCTGTCGCTTCGGTTGGCGGCGTTCGTGATCTCGTTCGCGTACCATGCGGTCGAGGAGGCGGCGAAGGAGCGGCGCGGCAAACGCGTGAGGCTCGCGGGATGCCAGGTGTGGTACGCCGACGACGGCTATTTTCTCGGTAACTCAAAGCGTTCGCTCAGGAAGGCCGCGGCCATCGCCGCGCGCGTTTTGGGGCGGCTAGGATTGTCGCTGAAGCCGTGGAAGGTGAGGCGCAACGGCGCCGAGCCCATCGACTTCGCGGGCTATCGCATCTGGTGCGCTCGCGGGCGCCGGGTCGACTTGCGAAAGAGGCTCTGGAAACGACTGCGACGCGCGTTCGCGCGCTACAGTCGCAGGCGCACCGAGCGCTTGGCGAGGCGCGTGTGCTCTTACTGGGGCTGGCTGAAAACGGCCGTCATGGAGCACCAGATGAACGTCAAGCGGTGCATATTCAACGCGGCGAGGGCCGTGGGTTAGGAGGAAAAAATATGGTTGTGAAGTCGGAGCGAACGGGCGAGAGGCCCGAGACGGTCGAGATCGCGGGGACCGACGTCTGGCTGCGCCGCGGCATCGCCGAGGGCGAGCGCGAGGAGCAGGGCGGCGAGGGCGGTTCCGTCAAGGTGAAGGTGTTCACCTATGAGGAGCTGCACTTCACCGACCCGACTGGCGAGCTGACGGTCGAGGGCGCAAAGGCCGACTTTGACACCGTCTGGGCGGCTCACGAGGCGGACGGCATGAGCGTGGAGGAGCAGATCGCATCGCTCCAGCAGCAGGTCGCCGATTCGCAAGCGGCCCTTCTCGAGCTCGGCGACATCGTTGGAGGTGAGTAACTTGGCGAAGATCTACTACCGCGCCGTGAAAAGCGGCAAGCGCACGCTCGAGAGCGTTCCCGAGCGCTGGCGCGACGAGGTGCGCCAGATGCTAGAGGCAGACGGCGAGTAGGGAAGGGCCCCGGCTTCGGTCGGGGCCCTTTTCCGTTATGCGCGGGCGACCATGCGTGCCGACGATTGGAGGCGGCGCATGGCGAAGGATAGCGCTCACGAGTTCTCAGACGCCGAGATTCGGGCGTTCGAGCGCGAGGTGGCGGGAGTGTACGGCGAGGCGAGCAAGACGGCCTACGCCAACCTCAAGCGCTATCTGGCGCAGTTCGAGGCCGACGACGAAAAGATGCGCGAGCGTCTCGAGGCCGGCGAGATCACCAAGGCGCAATACAGGTCTTGGCGAAGCGGGAAGATAGCGGCGGGCAGGCGCTACCGAATCGTCCTCAAGCAGCGCGCCGAGGCCATGACGCATGCGAACGTCGTCGCTGCCGCCGCCATCGAAGGCAGGCTGCCCGAGGTCTACGCCGAGAACTACAACTACGGCACGTGGCAGGTCGAGAGCGCAGTGGGCGTTGACACGGCCTACGCGCTGCAGGACGCGTCGACCGTCCAGAGGCTGCTCACCGACCACGACAGCTACCTGCCAAAGCCGTCCGTCAACGTCGCCAATGACGTGGCGTGGAACCGCCGGCTCATAGCCAACCAGATCACGCAGGGCGTGCTGCTCGGCGAGTCGATACCCAAGATCGTGAAGCGCATCCAGGACGTGGCGGGGTCCAACCGCGCGGCGGCGGTGCGCTTGGCGCGGACCTCGACGACGGCGGCGGAGAACGCCGGGCGCGTCGACAGCTACAAGAGGGCCAAGGGGCTCGGCATCAATGTGCAGCAGGAATGGGTGGCGACGCTCGACCTGCGCACGCGCTCGAGCCACAGGAAGATTGACCGCGAGAAGGTCGAGGTCGGCGAGAAGTTCAGCAACGGGTGCCGCTATCCCGGCGACCCGGAGGCGCCGTATGCCGAGACGTGCAACTGCCGCTGCACGCTGGTGGCGTGCTGTGACGGACTCGACGTGCTCGACGGCGAGCGTTTCAGCCGCCTGCCCGAGGGCATGACCTACGAGGAATGGAAGGCGGGCAAGCCCGCCGTAAACGGCACCAAGCCCGCGAACCGCACCATCTCCGAGTTCATGGAAATGCCAGGAACCAAGCGCAAGCTGGATGCGGCAGGCGTGTCCAAGACCGAGGCGCGAAAGCGGCTCTCGCGGCAGCTCGAGGACTACGGCATACCGTCCGGCTCGTTCCGCAAGATGAGTGCCGGCGACCAGCAGAAGGTGTTGGACACGGCGCTTGCGCCCGGTTCGACGCCCATTGTCAACGGTCGGCGCGTTTTCAAGGAGATCAAGGGCGAGCATTCCGCAGGCTCCGACCTTGCCAAGGTCAACCCGAACTTTAAGACAAAGAAGGACAAAGACGGCAGGTACTCGTACAACTGCCAAAGGTGCGTTCCGGCGTATGAGGCGAGACGGCGTGGGCTCGACGTCGTTGCGAAGCCGGTTAAGATGAACAAGTGGGGGAAAATATCGGCATATGACCCCTTCGCGCGCGCCGAGTCGTACAAAAAGGTGTTTCCGGGGGCCACTTGGAAACGTGGTGGCGATAAGCCGGAGAAAGAAATAACGTCATTCCTCCTTGCGGTAAACGGGGACGCGAGGGCCGAGGTCTCCGTTTCCTGGGACCACGCGCTTTGCGGCAAGAGCGGACGACACGTTTTCGTTGCGGAAAAGACGGGAAACGCTATCAAGTTCATAGACCCACAGAGCGGCGATGAGGACGTAAGCTGGTATTTTGGTATAATCAAGGCCGAGGAGACGGAGTTCGCGCGAGTTGACGACGCCGAGTTTGGCGATCTTATCGACGAGTGCCTGACGACAAGAGGTTGACATGCTCACATTGGAAGAGGCCATAAAGCCGATTCTGGAAGAGGAGGCCGTAGACGGATACGGCCCGGTGTGCGCATACGAGGGCAAATACCATTGGTTCGTCGGTTTCGGTTTCGATGGAAAGATGGCCCCGGGCGACACTCCGTATGCCATCGACAAGGAAACGGGGAGGATTGACTTCTTCCCGATTCCATTTTTCCTCAGAGGCGAGAGTCCATCTGCTATCGAACTTGAGATGGACAAGGCCAACGAGATAAAAGTCAAATAGACCACAGCCAGCCCCGCCACGGCGGGGCTTTTTTCATGCCGCGTGACCGTGCCGTGACACTGCCCGCAGAGAGATTGGGGCAGGCATGAAAGAGCTATTCACTTGTGCGAACTGCGGCGACTGCGCCGTAAAGCTGGGCTTCGGCTTCACGTTCCCGGATACCTACATCTGCACGCAGCGCGGCGACGAGGTCGAGCCCGACGACGGCTGCACGCTCGGGTGCGAGGGCGTTCCGGTGCAGGCCATCGAGGCCATCGAGGCGGACGTCGACGGTCGCGTTGGCTACGGCTGCGAGGTGCTCGACTGATGGCTTACGGGCTCGTCGGCGGCGTCGGCGACCACGGCCGGCACGGCACCCTCATCACCGAGGAGATCGTAAACGCCGCGAAGCTGGATACCGCCGAGTGCATCGAGATACGGCAGAACAACATCGAGCAGGTCGAGAAGGCCCTCCTGCGCGCCTACAAGACGGGCCTAGAGGAGATAGGCCTCGTCGCGGAGGGCTATGCCAAGGCGACGTGCCCGGTCGACACGGGCAGGTTGCGCAACTCCGTCACGCACCTCCTCAAAGGCTACGACTGCTTCATCGGCACCAACGTCGAGTACGCGCCGTACGTCGAGGAGGGGACCTCCCGCATGAAGGGCAAGCACTTCCTGCGCAAGGCGGCGACGGGCCACGGGGACACGTACCGGGCGATTCTCGAGAAGCACCTGAGGGGCGGCGCATAGGGCCGCGTTACTCCGCTTGGATACTCACCCTTGCCGCGAGGTATTGCGGCGCGGGCCCCGCCGAGGCAACAGGTGGGAACCCGCCCAATCCGAAGCAAGGGAGATTCTGTTGGCACTCACGCGAAAGATGCTCAAGGCAATGGGCATCGAGGACGAGAAGATCGACCAGATCATCGACGAGCATGCCGAGAGCGTGAACGCGCTCAAGGCGCAGCGCGACGAGTTCAAGGAGGCCGCTGGCAAGGCGGACGGCTACAAGAAGGAGCTGGACGCACTCAAGGCCAAGGGCGAGGGCGCGGGCGAGTACGAGGAAAAGTACAAGGCCAAGTGCAAGGAACTCGACGATTACAAGGCCGAGGTCGCTGGGGAAAAGGCAGCAGCCGAGAAGCGCGGCCTGTACCGACAGCTGCTCGAGTCGGCGGGCGTCGACCCCAAGCGCATCGACACCGTTCTCAAGGTCTCCGACCTCGAGGGCGTGACCGTCAAGGACGGCGCTATCGAGGACGCGGACAAGCTCACCGAGGGCATCAAGGCCGACTGGGCCGACTTCATCGCAACCACGACCGTCAAGGGTGCCGACGTGGCCCACGCCCCCAAGGGCGAGGGCGGCAAGGACATCAACGAAATGAGCACCGCCGAGTACATGAAGTACAAGGCGGAGCAGAGAGGCTAAGGGGTATCTATGTCGAACACCATCCTTACACCCAACATCATCGCCAACGAGGCGCTGGACGTTCTGCGCACCAACGCCGTCATGGCCAACCTCGTCCACCGCGACTACTCCTCCGAGTTCGTCGCAGGCGTGGGCGACACCATCACCGTCCGCAAGCCCGCCACCTTCGAGGCCAAGGAGTTTACTACCGAGGTCGAGGTGCAGGACGCCACGGAGGGCAAGGTTCCCGTCAAGATGGACAAGCTGCTCGACGTGACGTTCGCCGTCACGTCCAAGGAGCTGACGATGGGCATCGTCGACTTCTCCGCGCAGTTCCTCGTCCCGGCCATGCAGGCCTTCGCCGACAAGATCGACGGCTACCTGCTCGCGCTCGAGAAGGACGTCACGAACCGCGTCGACCACACCAAGGGCGCCATCGCCGTGGCGGACATCATCGCCGCCCGCAAGTTCCTCGTGGACGCCAAGGCACCCTCCACGGAGCGCCGCTTCGTCTACGGCTCCCAGGCCGAGGCCGACCTGCTCAACACCGAGGCGTTCACCAACGCGTCCGCCGTCGGCGACAACGGCACCGCCCTCAAGGAGGCATCGCTTGGCCGCAAGTACGGCCTCGACTTCTACTGCGACCAGAATGTGCAGAAGACCACGGCGGAGACGGCCAGCTACACGCCGTCCATCGCTTTCCACAAGAACGCCTTCGCGCTCGTGACCCGTCAGCTCGAGATGCCGCTCGGCGCTCCCAAGGCGTACTCAACCTCCTACGACGGCTTCGGCCTGCGCGTCGTGCAGGGCTACGACCAGAAGACCAAGACCGACACCGTCTCCATCGACATGCTCTGCGGCGTCAAGACCCTCAGCCCCGAGCTCGCCGCCGTCATCACCGATAAGCGATAGGCGCAGAGATGCTCGAGCAGGTGCTTCTGTCGCTGCGCAACTGGTTCGTCGCTGACAAGCGCACGGGGCGCGTCCGCATCGAGGACGGCCGCCTCGTGCCGCCCGCGGCACTCGGCCTCAAGGAGGGCCAGTACATCCGCATCACGGGCTCGACGTTCAACGACGGGCTGCACGCGTGGCCCTACAACGGCCTCACGGACGAGGAGTTCGTCGGCACCGTCTGGGCGCTCGCCATCCCGCGGGCCGTGGTCGACCTCGCTGACGAGATCGCGGCGTGGCAGGCCGAGCACGCCAAGGAGCTGGACAGCCCGTACGCATCCGAGAGCTTCGGCGGCTACAGCTACACGCGCGTCGGCGGCGACGGCTCGCCCATCACGTGGCGACAGCAGTTCAAGGCGCGTCTCGACCCTTGGAGAAAGCTGTGAGCCGCCTGTACGAGCGCATGGCGGTAGCGTGCGCGAGGCTCGTCTCAAAGACCGAGCCTGACGGCGAGGGCGGCTTCAAGACCGTCCTCGCCGTCGGCGACGGCTTCGCGGCGGCGATCGTGCGCGACAGCTCCACGGCCTCGCGCATCGCGGAGCACGACGGCGTGAGAAACGTCTACACCGTGACGACCGACGAGCCGCTGCGCTACGGAGACCTTTTCCGACGTGATTCGGACGCACAGGTTTTCCGCTGCACATCCGACGCGGACGACGGCGCGGCGCCATGTTGCGCGTCGTTCGGCTTCGGGCAGTGCAGCGCGGAGGAATGGGAGGCGCCGGATGGCAACTAAGGCGGCGGCGCTTCAGGCGTGGCTCGAGGGCTTCGGCCTGCCCGTGTACCGCGATTCGGCGGTACCGCGCGAGGCGCAGATGCCCTACATCACCTATGACCTGCCGACGGCGGCATTCGGTACCCAGTGCGGCTCCGAGGTGAACCTTTGGTTCAGAACCTCGTCCGAGGCCGTGCCGAACGCCAAGGCCGAGGAGGTCGCCCGTGCCCTGGGGCTTTCCGGTGTCGTCCTGCCGTGCGATGGCGGCGGCATGTGGCTGATGCAGGGCGAGCCGTTCTGCAACGCCATGTCCGACGAGGACAACGCCGTTAAACGCCGAATCATCAACCTGACCATTGAGTACATGACCAGCTATTAGGAGGTCAAACATGGCTGAGAAGCAACGATTCACACGCGTTCCGTTGAACGCCTTTAAACAGATCGTTATTAACGCGGGCATCATCGCCACGAACTTCAACCTCGAGAGGGCTGAGGTCGCCGAGGAAAACCTGCTCGGCGCGACGAGCGGAGGTATCAGTTTCTCCGCAACGCCGACGTTCATGGACTATGGCGAGGACATCGACAACTGCCCCGTCAACACGAAGGAGCTCAAGCGCCTCGATTCCATCGAGACCAAAATCTCCGGAACGATGGTGACTATCGACGCGCCTCTGGCAAAGAGGCTCGCGGTTGCCGCCGACGAGACGAACGGCAAGATCGTCCCGCGCAACTTCCTCGAGGACGATGACTTTAGCGACATCTGGCTCATCGGCGATTACACGGGCGACGACGGCACCGGCTTCATCGCCGTGCGCCTCATCAACGCCCTCAACACGGGCGGCCTGCAGATTACGACGCAGAACAAGGCCAAGGGCCAGTTTGCGTTCGAGTTCACGGGCCACTACTCGCTGGCAGACACCAGCGTCGTGCCCTACGAGTTGTACATCATGAAGGCCGTCGCGTAGCGGCGCCAAGAGGAGGTTTGAACGATGAAATTAGAAGAGCTTAACGCCGACGAGTTCATGAACGCCATTTGCCTTATTGCCGAGGTTGTGGAGGACGTCTTGGACGGCGAGCTGGGCGTGAAGGCCAAGGCCGCATACGCCAAGTTCCGCACCGATTCAGCCAAGGCCAAGGCAAAAGCCAAGGCTGAGGCCAAGGGTGACACGGAGGCCGCGAACGCTGCCGCAACCGAGGAAGTCAACGGACTTGCCGTCGACATGGTTGTGGATCTGCTCCCGGACGTGCTGCGACAGGGCGGCGAGGTCAGCTACAAGCTGCTCGCCGCGCTCGACGGACAGACGCTTGAGGAGTACAAGGCCTGCTTCTCCGTGAAGAAGTGGGTGGCCGACATCAAGGCCGCCATCGACGGCATCGAGGGCATCAAGGACGTTCTGGCGCCTTTTTTTGGATAGCCGCCGAGGACCCATCACACATATGGCTCTGTCTGGGCGAGTACGTCGGGCCACGGCGTGCTCGCCCTTTCTCTAAGTACATGGTCGCGCGCTGGCGCGAGCGGGACGAGCGCGAGGCGTTCCGTGTGTACCTGAGCGAGTCGGTGCGCCTCATGGCGCAAGGGAAGTGGATCAAGGAGCCATTCCTGAGCGTCGTCAACGGGGGCGCGGGCGATGGGTCCGAGGCGGATGACACGCGCGGCGGCGACGAGATCGCCGCAGACATCATCGAGCGGATGGGATTGAAGGTGGTCTAGGTGAACCTTCTCGACCTGATGATTAAGGTCGGCCTCAAGGACGAGGCCAGCGGCAAGGCCGAGGGCGTGGCCTCGAAGGTCGTGGGCACGCTCGGCAAGGCCGGAGCGACCGTTGCCAAGGCGGTAGGCGTGGGCGTCGCCGCCGTGGGGGCGGGCGTCGCTGCCGTCACGGGCATGAGCATGAGCGCATACGCCGCATACGAGCAGAACGTCGGCGGCATCCAGAAGATATTCGGCAACATGGGCAAGTCCCTCGAGGACTACGCCGCCATGACCGGCCAGACCGTCGAGCAGTGCTCCGGTAAGTGGGAGCAGCTCGAGCAGGCCCAGACGACGGTGCTGGCCAACGCCGACCGCGCCTACATAACGGCCGGCCTGAGCGCGAACCGGTACATGGAGCAGGTGACGGGCTTCTCGGCCTCGCTCGTCAAATCGCTCGGCGGCGACACGGTCAAGGCGGCCGAGTACGCCAACACGGCGATGGTCGACATGAGCGACAACGCAAACACCTTCGGCACGGCGATGGAGGACCTCCAGAACGCGTACCAAGGATTTGCCAAGCAGAACTACACGATGCTCGACAACCTCAAGCTGGGGTATGGCGGAACCAAGGAGGAGATGCAGCGCCTCGTCAAGGACGCGCACGCCGTCAACTCCGCCGTGGACGAGTCGAGTCTCTCATTCGACAATATCGTGCTCGCTATCCATACGATGCAGGAGCAGATGCAGATCGCCGGCACGACCTCGCGCGAGGCCGCGACGACCATCGAGGGCTCCTGCAACATGGCGAAGGCCGCCTGGGAGAACTGGGTGACGGATCTGAGCAAGGACGACGCCGACATGGGCAAGCTCACCGAGGAGCTGTTACAGTCGGTCGAGACGGCGGCCTCGAACGTCGTCCCGCGCGTTGCGACCATCGTCGGCACGGCGTTGTCGCAGCTACCGAGCCTTGTCACGTCGGTCGGTCCCGTGCTCGGCCAGGCGTTCGTCGACATTTTCACGCAGGCGCTCGACAGCGCGGCTGAGGCCGTGCCCGGGCCCATGGGCGACATCCTCTCTGCCGTGTCTGACGGCGTGGATGAGATCGGCGAGCGCTTCAAGGGTCTTGGTGAGATCTGGGCGGTTGGTGACAACCCGTTGGAGTCGCTGCACCTCGCCATGGTCTACGGGCTGACGCTGCTCGACGGCGACCTGTCCACGCTGCAGGAGAACATCACCTCTTCGCTGCCCGGCATCGCCGAGGGTTTCGCCGACGTCGGCGGCGAGGTCGTTCCCAGGCTCGCCGAGGGGATCGAGATGGGGCTGTCTTTCCTCTCCGAGACGGCGGCGTCGCTCATGACGTCGCTCGGCGGCTACCTGTCCGAGAATCTGCCCTCCATCACGGAGAGCGGCCTGCAGATTCTCACCGGCCTCTCCGAGTCCATAGCCGAGAACGCGGGTGTTCTGGCAGAGGGTGCGGCGAACCTCATCGTCGGCTTGGCGCAGGGTATCGCCGACAGCCTGCCGACGCTCATCGAGCAGGCCCCGGTTATCGTGCAGAACCTCGCCAGCGCGATCAACGACAACGCGCCGATACTGCTCGGTGCCGGCATCCAGGCAATCGTGACGCTGGCGCTTGGCATCGTGCAGGCGATACCGACGCTCATCGCCAACATCCCGGCCATCTTCTCGGCTTTCGTCTCGGCTTGGTCGGCGCTCGACTGGCTGAGCCTCGGCCGCAACGCCATCACGTTCCTGGGCAACGGCATCACCGGCATGGTCGGTTTCGTCAGCTCGTGCGGCACCAACATCGTGTCCGCTATCCGCGGCGCAATCCAGAACCTGCCGTCCACCCTGGCGAGCATCGGCCGCAACGGAATCAGCAGCCTGGGTTCCGCCATCCGCGGCGCGGTCGGCTTCGTGACCTCGGCGGCCTCGAGCATCGGCAGCTCCATCATGAGCGCCCTGTCCTCCATCACGGGCCGCATGGCGTCCATCGGCTCACAGATCGTGCAGGGCATCGCCAACGGAATCAGCGGCGCGGCTGGCGTGGTCGTAAGCAAGATTACCGGCGTGGTGGGCGGCGCTATCGACGCGGCCAAGAACCTGCTCGGAATCCACTCGCCCTCGCGCGTGTTCCGCAAGATGTTCGGCTACGTGATGCAGGGCGCGGCCCTCGGCATCGACGACACGGCTGACGAGCCCGTGAAGTCGATGGAGTCTGCCGTCGGGAAGGTCGAGCGCGCCGCGAAGTTCGGTGTGAGCGTTACCGGCGGCGGAGCATACGGGGCGACCGCCAACGGAGCCGCGGGCTTCGCGGGCGGCGGCAACGTTTACAACCTCTACCTCGACAGCGACCTGCTGGGCGTCGACGGGCGCGTGGCCTCCGCCTTCAGGAGCTTCGTCGCGGCGGTGGAGCAGAGCATGGCGATGGGGGTCGCGTAGGATGGCGCAGGGAAACTGGGTTCAAGGCGGAAGCGGCTATCGCAAGTACTGCTGGTGCGCGTACGTGGACGTTGCTGAGGTTGGGCGTACCGACACCACGGTGACCTACCGTGTCACGCACGGCTACGGCACGCGCTACGCCATCGACTGCTACGCAAACGGCAGCTCGTCGGCGGGCGGCTCGTGGAACGGCTCGGTATACTCGACGAACAACTCCGACTGGGTATGGGTGCAGTGCACGTCGCGCGACGTCGAGCTCGCGCGCGGCAACGGCGACGCCTACAACCACACCTTCACGGGCCAGATTAACGTCACGGGCGGCTTCGGCAACGGAACGTCGAACGCCTCCAACACCGTCACGGTCCCGTGCCGTGCCTACCACACGCCGCACACGCCGAAGAACATCAGGGCGGAGCGCCTGAGCGACACCAGCGCGAAGGTCAGCTGGGACGTCGACTACACGGGCATGAACGGCGACTACCCCTGGTCGACCGTGACCGTCGGCGTGGTGAAGAACGGCCCGGGGAAGTTCACCGACGTCGGCACCGTCAGTTGGGATACCACGAGCCACACCTACAACGGCCTCGAGCCGGGCTGCATGTATATCTTCTCTGCCAAGGCGACGGGCCCCGGCGGCACGTCGGACTACGGCGTGAGCGCGCCGGCGATCTACACCACGCCGACGGCGCTCGGCATGCTCGAGGCCGTCAAGGCGGAGGCGGCGAAGGTCGTGCTCAAGGGGCACGACGCACCGGCCTTCGTCGACAGTTGGGAGTTCCAGCTCACGACCGACGGTGGAAAGACGTGGGTCGATGCGGACGTAAACGCCTCTTGGGAGGACGAGGAGGCACCGGCGGGTACGGTGCGCTACCGTGCCCGCGCGGTCAAGAGCGGCCTCAAGGGTCCGTGGACGGAGTCAAACGAGGTCACGACAATATGCCCGCCGCTCGCACCGTCCATCAGGGGCGTCAGGGCGGCTTACGCCACAGGTTCGACTGCGACGCTCGAATGGGTGCCCAACCATCCGGACGGCTCGGCGCAGACCTCAGCCGAGGTGCAGGTCACGACGCCGACGGGTCCCACCACCACGACGGTCGATGGCCCGGGTACGAGCCTGAAGCTGCCGACCGGCACCAAGGGCCTCTACTCCGTGCGCGTGCGCACCAAGGGCCTCGACGAGGACTGGGGCGCATGGTCGAGCGCGGCGGCATATACCGTGGCGGACGCGCCCCAGGCATTCTTCACCGATCCGGCTGCGGACGGGGCGACCCTGCGCGCGGTGCCGCATACCTTCACGTGGAAGGTGGCCGACGAGACGGGCGTCAGCCGACAGTACCTGTCTTTGTGCGACATCAGGGGCAATCTCCTGTGGAGCGGGACTGTGGACAAGGACGCGCGCTCCTTTGGCCTCGGCTACGCGCAGCACGCCTTCGTCAACTACACGCAATACAGGGTCATGCTCACGGTCACGGCCGGCTCGTCGCTATCGGTCACCGTCTCGAGAACTTTCCGGACCGACTGGGCACCGCCAGCCAAACCGTCGCTCAACATCTTCGTCGACGAGAGGTTGGGATGCCAGCTGTCGGTATTCCCAGGCAAGGCCGACAGTGACGACACGCCCGAAACGTCCCACTTCACCGTGTCGCGCGTCCTGCCCGACGGCTCGACCCTGCAGCTCGGCTCGCACCTTGCGGCAGGCGAGGGCGCGAGCGACCCGCTACCCCCGCTCAACAGCGAGTTCGAGTACGTCGCGGTCGCCTATGCCGCGACGGGCGTGAGCACGGCGACGAGGGTCAAGACGACCGTGGCGAGCCGTGCGGTGGCGTTCAACTGGGGCGCTGGCGCGGAGAGGTCGTGGCTGGGACGTTACCTTAAGGACGGTTCGAGCCGCAAGGTGACGCATGGCTACGAGATGCTGCATTTCGCCGACGGCGGCGACGGCCTGCCCGTCTCGTACGGAATCAACGAGAGGGACGTCAAGGACAGCATGGACTTCCTGCTGCTCGACGAGGCGGACTACAAGGCCTTTCTCGAGATTATGGACACGGCGGGACGCTTCTGGGTGCGCGACCTGTACGGCGCGAGGTTCCGCGCTCGCCTCGGTTGCAGCGTGAAGCGTTCGAGTGGCGCATGGGTGGCTTCTTGCGACCCGACGTGGGAGACATGGGAGGAACCAGCTAATGGCTGATAACTGGATAAGGCCGTTCGATGCCTCCTACGACTTCGTGCGCGTGTCGCGCGAAACGATGCTCGAGCTCGACTTTGTGCGCGACATCAAGAACGGTGGCACCATCGAGCGCAACTCGAACACGGCGCTCTACGAGACGGCATCGCTGGACTTCGCCGACAGGTTCGACGTGGGCAACGACTACCTGCGCGTGTACCTCAATGCTGTGTTCACGGATGCGAGCAAGAAGCGCGAGTGCCTGGGGACGTTCATGCCGCAGGTGGACTCGGTAGACATTGATGGCGCTTACCGCGAAGGGCAGATCAATGCCTACGGCCTCTTGAAGCGGCTCAAGGACGACGACTTCGACGGCCCGTACGTGATTGTGGCAGGCAGCAATATCGTTGATGAGGCCGTGAAGATTGCCGAATCGGTCGGCCTCACCGTCTACGCCGACCCATGCACCCTTCTTCTCGGCAGCACTTTGGTATTCGGCGTCGGAAAGAACAACGAGGTCAAGACCAAGCTGGATGCCGTGAACTTCCTCCTGAAGATGGCGGGGTTCCGGTCGGCTATGACCGACCGCATGGGCAACGTGCATTTCAGGCGCTACGTCGAGCCGTCGGACATGCCTATCTCGGCGGAGTTCACCGAGGGCAAGGATGCGCGTTTCATGCCCGATATGACCGACTCGACAAACCGCGCCGAGGTCTGCAACGTCGTGCACGTGGACTTCAGCACGCAGGACGCCTCGGTGCGAGGCACGGCGATAGACGACTCGCCCGATTCCGAGCTGTCGACGGTTTCGGTCGGGCGCCGCATCGTCAAGGGCTACAGCTACGATAGCCTGCCCGGTGTGGACACCGAGGACAGCAACCTAATCGAAGGTGCCGACAATGCCCTCATCGGCACCGGTAAAAAGTCGGACAAGAGCTTTCGCAGAAGCGACCAGCACGGCAGTATCCAGACCGTCTACGCTCCCGATTCGCCGCAGATGGGCGTACTTTTCGGCATCAAGGTCGTATCTACTGGCGGGCGCATCGGTTTCTGTCAGGACGAAGGCCCGAGCGTGAAGAAGGACACCGACTATACGCAGAGTGTGTGGGTCAAGGGTACCAAGGGCGCGACGGGCATCATCCAGTCCTTCTGGGATCAAGAGAAGACCGTCGGCCCGTCTACCTCTGCATTCACCTTGACAGGCGAATGGCAGAAGCTCACCTACACATATCACGCAATCGAGAACCACAACAAATGCAACTGGGGCTATTGCTACATCGACAGCGGTGAGGCCGTGTTCGTCGCCGATAAGGTCGAGGAGGGCGGCACGGCAACGCCATGGCCACAGGACGCGATGCAGGCGGCGGCAGACCGCAAGGCGGCTGAGCTGCTCGCAACCGAGCGTTCCGTGACGCGAACCGCAGTGTTTAAAAGCGCGTACAAGTCCATCGAGCCGTGCATGGCGGTGGCGATGAGCTACAAGACGGGCGGCGTGGTCGGCAAGCTGGCAATCCAGAAGCAGACGCTGACGCTCGACGCGGGTTGCGTCATTAAGCATACGGCAAGGAGGTACGAGCGATGAACGATTCGGCGACCGAGATTAAGGGCGCTGCGGCACGGCTGGCGGCGGCGATACCGTCGAGCGGAAAGCGCCTGACGGTTGAGTTCGGCACGGTCGTTGGCGTACACGACACGTCGCTCGATGTGCTGCTGCACGGCACGGTGGTGACGGTCCCGATGGTGCGCTCCTGCACGGGGTGCATCATCACCGACCGTGCGGTGATTCTGTCGCAGGGTCCGCTGGCCGTGTGCGTCGGCACGATGGCGGCGGTGTAGGCCGGCGTTACGGGGGCCCGAACCTGCAATGTGGCGGGGAATGGGCCCCACCACACTGCAGAACGGAAGGGAGGCCGGATGGAGGTACTCAAGCTCTTCGTGCCGTACGGACCGGCTTGGCTTGGAGGCGTGCTTCTGGCGCTTATTGCCGTTTACTTTGGGCGTCAGTTTCTCGCCGAATACAAGCTGCAGAACGAGCGCAAGGCGAATCTCGACCTGAAGCGCGAGGAGCGAAAGCAGGCCGAGGTGGACGAGCGGGCGCAGCGCGACCGTGAGCGATCACAGATGGAAGGCCGCATCGCAGCCCAGATGGAGCGCAGCAACACCTTGATTGAGGGGATGAAGACCCTCATGGAGTCGGTCGTTGCGTCAAATGACGTGCTGCACGCCGACCTGGTCCACAGCCAGGCGCGCAGCCAGGGGATGGCCGAGAAGGTCGACCACATCTACGACCGCGTCGACCTCATGTACAACAAGGAGACAAGCAGATAGGAGCAATCAAATGACTGAGATTCAGGCCGGCCTCACCGTCGCCACGGTGCTCGTGGTGCCGTACATCGTGCAGGCCATCAAGACTAAGGCCATGACGGGCAGCGTCGCCCGCTGGACGGCTATCGCCGTCTCGGCGGGGTGCGGCGCCCTCACGGCCATGGCGGGAGGCGTGCCCACCGACCCCTCGGCGTGGGTGACGTCCATCTTCGCGTGTGTCGGCGGCGTGCAGGTGGCCTATGCCGCCTTCAAATCCGTCGGTATCACGGACAAATGGCTCGACGCGCTGCTCGCGCTCGGCGACATCAAGGAGGACTAACATGGCAGATTTCGCGAACGTCCAACCGGACGAGTACAAGCTCCTCGGCTGCAACTTCTCGGCGGGACGACCCTTCGGCATCAAGGGCGTCACGATCCACCATATGGCGGGTGACCTCAATGCGGCCCAGTGCAACAGCATCTGGGCCGCCAACGGCTGCTCTGCCCACTACTCGGTCGACCGCAACGGCTACATCGTGCAGCACGTCAACGACACCGACCGCGCCTACGCTTGCGGCGACGGCATCGGCACGGGCGGCGGCAACGACACGACCATCAGCATCGAACACGCCAACAGCGCGCGCGGCCCGTGGACGGTTCACGAGGCCGCTATCGAGAGCGGTGCGCACCTCGTGGCGGCGCTGTGCCTGTACTACGGGCTGGGCCGCCCGGCATGGATGGTGAACGTGTTCCCGCACAAGCACTGGTCGTCCACGGCCTGCCCCGGCGAGCTGGCTGGCTCGCAGCGCGACCACTACATGCAGCGCGCCGTCGAGTGGTACGACGCGATGGTCGGCGGCGCGCAGCCGTCCGCGCCGACTGTGCAGCCCGCGGCGACCCCCGCTGCGCCTTCGGCGTCGCAGGGCGCGCCGGGCGGTTTCCCTCGCTCCACTGGCGCCCGTGTTCCCGTACACTACTCGCTGCACCTTAAGGGTGGCGGCTGGCTGGACGAGGTGACTGACTTCGGTGCCGGCGACGACGGCTTCGCGGGCTACCCGTGCCGACAGCATGACCTCCTTTGCGCCCGAGTTGATCGCGGTACGCTCAAGTATCAGGTCCACACCGTCGAGGACGGCTGGCTCGACTGGGTCGCCAAGGGCGACCGCAACGACACCGTAAACGGCTGCGCCGGTATCGCCGGTCATACCATCGACGGCGTGCGCATGTACTACGTGACGCCGAGCGGCGAGGAGTACAAGCAGGCGTGGTACCGCTCCCAGACCACTGCGCGCGCCGGATGGCTGAACACCGTGTGCGACGACGGCTCTACCTATAGCGGCGACGACTACGCCGGTATCTACGGCGAGCCGCTCGACCGTCTGCAGGTCTGCGTCACCGACGGGGTGCCGTGGTAATGGCTTTCGTCATGGGCGCGGCGCTCGGCGCGATTCTGGGCGGCTTCGTCACGGTTGTCGCGCTCGCCCTGATCTGGGGCGGGAGCGACCGTGGGCGATAACAGCAAAAGGGGCCGTGGCGGTTCGTCGCCACGGCCCCTTTCTCGTATCCCTCGAATATCCCAAGTGGGCGCAAAACCCCAAGTACGGTCAGTGTGTTGCGGTACGTTCAGCGTGTTTTGCCTGTTGGTCAGCATCAATAGCGAGCTGCGGCAAACTGTCTCAGTACTGCCACATGTGGTTGACAGGGCCGGAGCCTTTGCCCATGTTTAGGCCGGCGGCCAGAGCGCCTGTCAGGTATGCCTTGCCCGCGTTGACGGCATCGGCAAGATCCATGCCCTGGGCCAGCGCGCAGGCGATGGCGGACGAGAGCGTACATCCGGTGCCGTGCGTGTTGTCGGTCTCGATGCGCTTGTGGCGGAACCACGTGGTGAGTGGATCTCCCAGATGGTTGCCCTCATCATCGAGTGGCGCGGGTTCGGCCAGTACATCGTTGGCCTCGTTGACAAGATGCCCACCCTTAACGAGGGATGCGCAACCAAAGCGGCGGGTGAGGAGCATGGCAGCATTTTGCTGCGTGCGCTCGGAGTCGACCTCGTAGTCGAGCAGGGCCATGGCCTCGGGAATATTGGGCGTGATAACCGTCGCCAGCGGGAACAGGCGGCGGGTGAGCGCCTCGGCGGCATCTTCGGCAATCAGCCGCGTGCCCGAGGTGGCGACCATGACGGGGTCGACGACGATATTTTGTGCGTCCCAGGCGCTCAGGCGGTCGGCGATAACATCGATAATCTCGAATGCAGATACCATTACGATCTTGACGGCGCTCGGGCGGATATCGTCTAATACGGCTTCAATTTGCGCGGCTACGATATCTGGTGAGATATCCTGCACGGCGGTGACGCCCAGTGTGTTTTGCGCTGTGATGGCGGTGATGGCCGTCTCGGCATACAGGCGGTGCGCCGTGATGGTCTTGATGTCGGCCTGAATGCCGGCGCCACCGCTGGAATCGGATCCCGCGATGGACAGGACGGTAGGTACCTTACTACGATCCATGTTCGCTCCCTTGTTCGGTCGGAATCAAATTGGTCTTTAAGCCAGCATTATAAAGATGCCCGGGCCGACTCTATGTCGAACCCGGGCGGGCGATGCAATCTTTACGCAAATGCAAGCAAATGTTCACACGTCAACAATTGACAGGCACCAGCTCGCCGCCAGAGGCGGCCGCGGCGACAGGGTTAGTCCTCCATGCCGAGGTCGATCGTGGTGCCCTCGAAGATCTTGTTGACGGTGCGGACGGCGCACATCTTGCCACACATGGTGCAAGTGCCCTCGGTGGCGGCGGGGGACTCCTCGTAGCGCTTCTTGCCCGTAACCGGGTCGAGCGCGCACTCCCACATGGCGTCCCAGTCAAGCTTGCGGCGTCCCTGGCCCATCTTGTCGTCCATGTCGCGGGCGTGCGGCACCTTTTTGGCGATGTCGGCGGCGTGTGCGGCAATCTTGGTGGCCATGAGGCCGTCGAGCGCATCCTGGGCGTTAGGCAGGCATAGGTGCTCGGCCGGCGTCACGTAGCACAGGAAGTCGGCACCGGAGCTGGCGGAGATGGCGCCGCCGATGGCGGCGGTGATGTGGTCGTAACCCACGCCGATATCGATCACCAGCGGTCCGAGCACATAGAACGGAGCATTGTGGCACAGGCGCTTCTGCAGTTTCATGTTGGCGGCGATCTCGTCGAGCGCCATGTGACCCGGGCCCTCGACCATGACCTGGACGCCGGCGGCCCAAGCGCGCTTGCATAGCTTGCCCAGCTCGATCATCTCGGCGGTCTCGGTGGCGTCGTTGGAGTCGTAGAGGCAGCCCGGGCGGCAGGAGTCGCCGAGCGAAATCGTCACGTCGTACTCGTGGCAAATCTCGAGCAACTCATCGTAGAACTCATAGAAGGGGTTCTCGTTGCCGGTGACCTCCATCCAGCCAAACAGCAGCGAGCCGCCGCGGCTCACGATGTTCATGAGGCGGCCGGTCTCCTTAAAGGTCTTGGTGACCGACTTGTTGATGCCGCAGTGGATGGTCATAAAGTCCACGCCGTCCTCGGCGTGCGCGCGCACGACCTCGAACAGGTCGTCCTTGGTGAGCTTGACCAGCGGCTTTTCCATGTAGCCGATGGCGTCGTACATGGGGACGGTGCCCACCATGAGCGGGGTCTCGTCGATGAGCTGCTGGCGGAACTGACGCGTCTTGCCCGAGTTGGAGAGGTCCATGATGGCGTCGGCGCCAAAGTCCTCAGCGATCTTGACCTTCTTCCATTCCTCGGCGGCATCGGCCTTGTCGCCCGAGATGCCCAAGTTCACGTTGACCTTGGTGGACAGGCCTTCACCGACGCCAAAGGCGCGCATGCCCTTTTTGATATGCACGATGTTGGCGGGGATGGCGATGCGGCCGTCGGCCACGCGCTCACGGATGTACTCGGGGTCGCGATGCTCGCGCTCGGCGACTTCTTTCATCTGCGGCGTGATTTGCCCGGCGCGGGCGAAGTCGATTTGCGTGACGAGCTTGGGCTCGGTCTGTGTGCTCATTGGCACGGCTCCCTTCGTTGGCATTACCCATATCAGGTTTGCGGGTCAGGGCGGGCGCGCCCAATCTCAGCCTGCCGTCTTGTCCTGCAAGCTCCCCGTTTATGTAATGGGCTCAAGTATAGCTCGAATGGGTACGATTGGCCTAATGAGCGTGCCTGTGGGGAGGCGTACATGGAAGACAAGCATCTATATCGAGAGACACAATGGGATGTATCGGCCGAGGAAAGCCGTGCGCACCATGGGTTGGTCGCGATTGGTTTTGCGGTGCTTGCCGTGCTGGTGATTGCCTTTTGTATCTGGACGTTTGGTGGTCGCGGCGGCGCTGCATGGGAGTTCGAGGCCGACGATGCCCTGCCGATCATGACAGTGAAGGTTACGGGCGGCAATACCGTTGCCGCGCCGGGCGACTATTGGTATCCGCGCGACGAGTTTGTGCAGCTGCAGCTGAGCGGCGGGTCTATTCCGGGCGAAGAAATCGAGCGCGTGACGTTTGATGCGACGCTCAAAACGCTGACGGTGAAGCTCAAAGATCAAGGGGACGTGCCCACGACCATGGACATTGCGCTGACGGAATGGCGCTTGGAGCCCCCGGCGGGCGCTGCGGTATCCGAGGTGGAGCACGTTAAGATTACCTACCAAGATGGCTCGACGAGCGAGATTACAAAGGCCGATGGCTTGGCGGAGTAACGGGGTGTTTGGAAACGGCGGGCCTATTGTGCCTGCGCGTTCATGAAAACCAGAGTGTTTTTGTCTGAAAGCTCGGGAAAGTGGCGATAACCAACGTCGAACGCGGTAAGTTCGCTGGCATCCTCGAGGTTGTTTTCTGCCATCCACCGCACCATGGAGCCGCGCGCCTTTTTGCTGGCGGTCGACCGTTGGATGGGCTTCCCGTTGCGGATACCCTCGCCAAAGAGGCACGTGACGGCCGTGGCGTCGCCCGCGAGGTGGGGCAGAACGGCTTTGGCATACTCTATGCTGGCGAGGTTGACGATCGTGGTGTTTGAGCCCGCCGGAGCGATGGCCCGTGCGAGCTTGTCGCCCCAAAACGCGTAGAGGTCTCGGGCATCGTCAACGGCGAGCTTCGCGCCCATCTCCAGCCGATACGGTCCGACGGCATGAAAGGGACGAACGCACCCGTAGAGGCCGGAGAGGATCCACAGATGGTCTTGCAGCCATGCGAGCTGCGCGGAATCCATCACCTCGGGTGCCATGCTCTGGTATTGAATGCCGTGATAGGACATGACGGCAGGGGAGAGGTGACGGGCGAGTGCGGGATTGTCGAGATCGCCGCTTTTCAGGATGGGCCCGAACTCATGCAGGGTGTTGAGGCAAGGTCCCAGCAGCTTGTCACTCACGTTCCACAGCGCCTGCAGGCCGGCGCTGCCTTCATTCCGCTCGGTATCTAGCAGTGCGCGGTGGAGGCGAGCCGTCTCGCGCACAAAGGGTGGGATGCCCAGGACTTCAAAAGCATCTTGGGCCGCACGCATCTGCTTGGCGGGCGAAATGATGACCTGCAGCATGGACTCTCCTCTGCCAAAAAGGAAGTTGCGGTGGAATACGGTCTGTTTGGGCTATTGAAAGACCAAATCAATCCGTATTCCACCGCAAGTTATGGGTGGGGTGGATTAGGCGCGCTCGAGGAAGGCCTTGTAGCCGCGATAGGCCTCGTAGATGTCGGCCTTGTTGGCGACCTCCCACAGGGCGTGCATGGACAGGACGGCAACGCCGGAGTCGATGACGTTCATGCCGTACTTGGCCATGATGTAGGCGATGGTGCCGCCGCCACCAGCGTTGACGCGGCCGAGCTCGCAGGTCTGGAAGTCCACGCCGGCCTCGTCCATGATGTCGCGGACGAGGGCCACATACTCGGCGTCGGCGTCGTTAGAGCCGCCCTTGCCGCGGCTGCCCGTGTACTTGTTAAAGCACAGGCCGCGACCCATGAAGGCGGCGTTCTTGGTCTCGAACTTGCCGGCATAGCCCGGGTCGAAGCCGGCGGACACGTCGGAGGAGAGCATACGGCTGCGGGCGAGCGCGCGGCGCAGAGCCAGCGGGCTGTCCTCGCCGGCGAGCATCATGATCTCGGCGACGGTGTTCTCGAAGAAGCGGCTCGTCATACCGGTGGCACCCACGGAGCCGATCTCCTCCTTGTCGACGATGAGCGTGATGCTTGTGCGCTCCACGTTGGCGACGTCGATCTGGGCAAGCATGGAGGGGTAAGCGCAGACGCGGTCGTCGTGGCCATAGCCCAGAATCATGGAGCGGTCGAGGCCCATGTCGCGGGCGGGACCGGCGGGCACGACCTCGATTTCGGCGGAGAGGAAGTCGTCCTCCTCGACGTCGTACTGCTCCTTGAGGATGTCCAGGAACATCTGCTTGACGGGCTCCTTGGGGGCGTCCTTGTCGTCCTCGTCAAACTTGACGGGGCGGCCGCCCACGATCACGTCGAGGATCTCGGCGTCGACGGCGTCCTTGGCGGGCTTGGCCATCTGCTCGCTCGACAGGTGGATCAGCAGGTCGGAGATGGTAAAGACCGGATCGTCTGCCTTGTCGCCGATGTTGATGTCGACGGTGGTGCCGTCCTTTTTGCAGATGACGCCCACGAGCGCAAGCGGGGAGGCCACCCAGTGGTAGCTCTTGACGCCGCCGTAGTAGTGCGTGTCGAGGTAGGCCATGTCGCCGGCCTCGAAGGCGGGGTTTTGCTTGAGGTCCAGGCGCGGCGAGTCCACGTGGGCGCCCAGGATGTTAAAGCCCTGCTCGAGCGGGGCGGTGCCCAGGTTGACGAGCATAAGGTCCTTGCCGTGGTTGGCGGCGTACACCTTGTCGCCTGCCTTGAGCTCGCGGCCTTCGGCAATCACGGTCTCCAGGTCGATGTAGCCCGCCTCCTCGGCCATTTTGATACCGGTCTTGACGCACAGGCGCTCGGTTTTGTTCTCACTCAAAAACTGCTTATAGCCGCGGCAAAGCTCCTCGAGCTCCTCGATCTGCTGTGGCGTGTACTTTTTCCATGCGCAGGGACGCTCCATGACGCAGGCTCCTTTCGGATCGATCGTGCTGGTTGATGTACCGTGAGCCATCGTATCACGCGCGGGCCCACGGTGGCGGGGGAGCTTGATGTGAGGTGGCCGCGGGGCGGGGAGCGTGTAAACTGGAGCGAGCAAACCGTGCCCAGCCCAAAGCGAGGTATTCAATATGTCTGACAAGCGCCGTACCTTTGCCGTCATCGACGGCAACTCGCTCATGCACCGCGCCTTCCACGCCGTGCCGCCCACCATGAACGCGCCGGACGGTCGTCCCACCAACGCGATTTTTGGCTTTTTGAACATGTTTCTCAAGATGATTGACGCCTTTAATCCCGACGGTGTGGTCGTGGCGTTTGACAAGGGCAAGCCGCGCGTGCGCATGGAGATGCTGCCGCAGTATAAGGCGCAGCGCCCGCCCATGGACCCCGATCTGCATGCGCAGTTTCCCATGATTAAGGAGCTGCTCGTCGCGCTCAACGTGCCGATTTTGCAGTCCGAGGGCTGGGAAGGCGATGACATCCTGGGCACTATGGCGCGCCTGGGTGAGGAGGCCGGCTGCGACATGCTGCTGGTGACCGGCGACCGCGACATGTATCAGCTTGTGACCGAGCACGTCAACGTTGTCTCGACTCGCAAGGGCCTGTCCGATGTGGCGATCATGACGCCCGAGAGCGTAGATGACCTGTATCACGGCATTACGCCGGCGCTCGTGCCCGATTTTTACGGTCTGAAGGGCGATACGTCGGACAACATTCCCGGCGTACCGGGCATCGGCCCCAAAAAGGCGAGCGCGCTCATCGCACAGTACGGCAGCTTGGACGAGGTCATCGCGCATGCCGACGAGGTCAAGGGCAAGATGGGCGAGAACCTGCGTGCACATATCGACGATGCGCTGCTGAGCCGCAAGGTCGCAACCATTCGCACCGATGCGCCTGTCGAGCTCGACTTTGACGCGACGTCATTCCCGGCGTTTTCTGCCGACGAAGTGTCCGCGGCGCTGGGTACGCTCGGCATTACGGCCATGCAGAACCGCTTCCTGGCGCTGATTGGCGGCGAGGGTGGGGCTGCGGCCGCTGTCAGCACGTTTGAGATTCCCTCTGTTTTGCGTGCCGCCGCTGGCGATGCTGGGGCACTTGCTGCCGCTGCTGCCGAGATCGCTCGCACGATCGAGACAGGCGAGTGGGTCGCCGCCGTGGTGGACGATGACAAGGAGGAGGGCGCGCTTTTTGGCCTGACGCGTACGCTGTGGCTAGCGACGTCAAAGGGACTCTTTGCGCTCGAGGAAGCCGATGGCGGCACGCTCGCCGCTGTCGAGGGCTTTAACTTCGCCCACGGCGTGATTGCCGGCGTGCTCGCGCGTCTATTTATGGAGGGCCGCGTGGCAAGCCCGGATATGAAAGCGCTGCTGCACGAGCTTTCGCCTATTGATTCCTCTGAGCCCGAGCTCATGGACCCACTGGCAGTCGATTCCACGCGCATCTTCGATACCGTGGTTGCTGCCTACCTGTTGGATTCCGACCGTTCCGAGTTTGACGAGGCGTATCTGGCTGATACCTATCTACAGATGGCGCTGCCTGCGGCGCGCGGTGCAGAGGGTGCCGGCGAGGACGCTCCTGCGCCCGCCGCTCGCACGGCGGCCTTGACGCTGGCGCTGGTCGCACCGCTGCGCGACCGCATGACCCGCGAGAACGCCGTCAACGTGTTCGATGGCATCGAGATGCCGCTCGTTCCGGTACTTGCCAAGATGGAGCGCGCGGGCATGCTCGTGGATCCCGATCGCCTGCACAGCCTGTCCGAGGGCCTGGCGACCCAGATCACCGAGGTCGAGCGAAGCATTCGCGACCTTGCCGGTGACGAGACCTTTAATATTGGCAGCCCCATGCAGCTGTCGCACGTACTCTTTGATGTGATGGGCCTTCCGACCAAGGGCCTCAAGAAGACTAAGCGCGGCTATTATTCGACCAACGCCAAGGTGTTGAGCGATCTTGCCCGCGATCACGAGATCGTGCGCCTGATTTTGGACTGGCGTGAGAAGTCCAAGATTAAGTCGACCTATCTGGACACACTGGGCCCGCTGCGCCGCGGTGACGGTCGCGTGCATACCACGTACAACCAGACCATCACCGCGACGGGGCGTCTGTCCTCGAGCGACCCGAACTTGCAGAACATCCCGACGCGCTCTGAGCTGGGCCGCACCGTCAAGACGGCGTTTTCGGCAGGCGAGGGCAGTGTCTTTTTGGCGGTGGACTATTCGCAGATCGAGCTGCGTCTGCTGGCGCATCTTTCGGGTGACGAGCACCTGGTACGCGCCTTTAACGAGG
The DNA here is from genome assembly GCA_900549535.1 of uncultured Collinsella sp. GTDB lineage: Bacteria > Actinomycetota > Coriobacteriia > Coriobacteriales > Coriobacteriaceae > Collinsella. The sequence goes on from UROR01000009.1 coordinate 28,893, forward strand.
GCGAAGACTTCCATGCTGAGACGGCCGCGCGCGTATTTGGCGTGCCAGTGTCCGAGGTAACGCCCGACCTACGCAGCCGCGCGAAGGCCGTGAACTTTGGCATCGTGTACGGCCAGCAGGCCTACGGTTTGTCGCAGTCGCTGCATATCTCGATGGCCGAGGCGCGCGATATGATCGATCGCTACTACGAGGCCTACCCGGGCGTGCGTACGTTCCTCGACAACGTGGTGGCACGTGCCAAGCAGACGGGCTACGCCGAGACCATGTACGGTCGCCGGCGTCATATTCCGGAGCTCAAGGCCAAAAACCCACAGCTCCGCGGCTTTGGCGAGCGCACGGCCATGAACCACCCCATGCAGGGCACCGCGGCCGACATCATCAAGATTGCCATGGCCCGCGTAAGCCGCCGCCTGGAAGAAGAAGGCTTTGCCGCCCACATGATCTTGCAGGTACACGACGAACTGGACTTTGAGTGCCCCATCGACGAAGTCGAGCGCCTAACCACCATGGTTCGCGACGTCATGGAGCACGTAGTAGACCTCCGCGTCCCCCTAATCGCCGAAGCCAGCACCGGCATAACCTGGGCCGACGCGAAATAGGGAAGCACTCCGTAAGGCAAGCTCGCCCAAGACGCAAGCCCCCACATACTTAAGATCTGGGACAAACACTACTGATTAATTTGTCCCACAGTAACCAAAACAGAGGGGAGCCCCTTCCAACAAGGGGCTCCCCTCTGCTCAAATCATTTCAGCTAAGTATCTAGACACTCAAGACGCCATCTTGGCGGCAGGAAAGTAAACCTAGGGCCTGGCCGGGCGGCACGGGTTAACTTTTCGTAGATTCCGCACGCAAAGAAAGCCACTTAATGTGGCTTTCGTCTTGCGCAGGACCTGACCGAGCGAAAAGTTATCCCGTGCCGCCCGGCCAGGCCCGATGGGACGGCTACCGAGCCGCCAAGATGGCGTCGATGAGCGTCAGTACGCCCCCGTCGTTGTTGCTCGGAATGCGCCACTTGGCGTGCGCGTTCATGTGCTCCTCGGCATTGCCCACGATAAAGCTATGCCCGACGCGCTCCAGCATGGGGATGTCGTTGTACGTATCGCCCACGGCGGCGGCGTCGGCGATATCGATGCCCAGGTGCTCGCACAGGTGAGCGACGCCGGCGCCCTTGTCGACACCCAGGTTCATAAAGTCGATCCACTCGCGCCCGGCGTTGGTGACGTAGAGCTTGTCCGAGAACTCGGGGCTATAAGTCTCGCGGAAAGCGGGCTCGGCGTCGTAGCCGGGGAAGAAGACCGAAATCTTGTTGGACTCGAAATCAATGCCCTCAAAGCTGTCGACGTAGTTGATTGTGTTGTAGTAGACGCTGATCTCGTCGTGGTACTGATGGTCGCGGGCAAGCACGTAGAACTCGTCGAAGCAGCACAGGACGGGAACGGCGCGCGGGTCCTCCGAGGCACGAGCGAGCACCTGGTGATACAGCGCCACATCGATGTTGCTCTTATAGATATAGTTGCCGCGATAGATCACGCAGGCTCCGTTGTCGGGACAAAAGGCGAGGCGGTTCTTGATGCCCTCGAACATCTCCTCGAGCTTGGGGGCTGGACGTCCGCTAGCGGGGCAGAACACGATGCCAGCCTCGGCGAGCTTGTCCAGGCGCTCATCAAGACCCTGGGGCAGCACACGCTCGTCGGTCAGCAGCGTCTTGTCCATATCGACGGCGAGAATCTTAATGTTTCCGATATTGGTGTCCGATTCGTAAGTTTGCATAAAAGCGAGCCTTTCGTTTCGAGATTGTTTCAGACGTTATAACCATCAATTCGTAGTCGGGCGTATTTTCGC
>UROR01000010.1 GCA_900549535.1 uncultured Collinsella sp.
GTCGCGGAACATCTCGTAGTATTGCATCTTGGCGTAATCCTCGCGCGCCTTGGTGGCGGCTGCGGCAGCGGCGTCGTCACCGGTGACGTTGGAGGAGAGCGCCCAGCGCAGGCTGGCGTCCTCGTAGCCCACCGAGTTGATAGCGGGCAGCGACTCGCGCAGCGTCATGTGCGCTTTCTGGTAGTCGGTCAGCGGTGCGCCGATCAGCTGCATGAGCTGCGTGGACAGGTAGTTGGTGGACAGGTCGTCGACCTTGCTCGTCTGGTCGCAGCCGGCAACGTCGTAGTTGGCCCAGATGATGTAGTCGGTCTGCCACAAGCGCTCCTGGTGAGTGGCGTCGTCCTCGCCGGTAAACCACTTATCGTTGAACTTGGACGGGAAGAACGGCTGGTGGTCGCCCCAGAACACCACGACTACCTTACGGTCGAGCTTGCTCAGGGCGTTGAGGAAGTAGCGCAGCGCCTGGTCGGACTGCTCGATGCACGAGACATACTCGTCGACATCGGAGAGCGTGCCGTCCTCGACGGTCTTGGCGTCCAGATCGGTCGTGTCGATATTCAGGTGCATCTGCTTGTCGACCGGCAGCAGGCCCGTGTCGTAGCCCGAGTGGTTCTGCATGGTCACGTCGAAGATAAACTGCGGATCGGCGTTCTGGTCGAGCAGCTCAAGAATCTTGTCATAGGTCGCCTGGTCGGTCACCATACCGCGCAGAGTGTCGGCTCCCTGGAAGTCGTTGATGGACAGGAACCGGTCAAAGCCAAAGTCCTTGTACACGTTCTCGCGGTTCCAGTTGGTGGCGTGGTTGGGGTGCATGGCCGTGGTGGAATATCCGAGCGACTCGAACTGCTCTGCCAGGTTCCCGGTCGTTTCCATGTTGTAGATGGTGTAGGGGTACACGCCCGAGCCCAGGTTGGCCATGGAGTTGCCGGTCATAAACTCAAACTCGGTATTGGCGGTACCGCCGCCGTAGGCGCTCACGTAGAGCTTGCCGCGGCTGAGGCAGTTGGACAGGTTCTTAAAGTACTGCGGGCCCTCGTAGCCGGCGCGCATGTTCTGGTAGATCGACAGATCCGAGAAGGTCTCGTTCATGATGGCGATGACCGTGGGCTTCTCGCTGTCGAACTGCTCCTTTGCGGCGGCGCGCTCATCGCTCTTAGCCGCGTCGGATTTGTCATAGGCCTTGGCGTACTTTTTGAGCGTGGCCTTGGCATCGTCGACGGAGTAGTCGGCGGGTTTGGGCGGCTTGATGGACTGCGCTGCGCTAATGAAAGCGGGCAGGTAGCCCTCGCGCCAGTAGCTCTCGAGCGGGCGCCAGGTGTAGACGGTGATGCCGAGGGTGTTGTAGTAGTCGATGAGCGTGACGTGTGCGGTCACACCGCCCAGGCACAGCACGGCGACGAGCAGGTTGGTGAGCAGCATGCGCTTGGCGTTGGCGGCGCCCTTCTGACGGTGCGGTGCCACCAGGCCGGCGTACTCGCACAGCAGCATGGCGATGGCGGTAAAGCCCATGGACAGCACGCAGAACAGCGAGATCGAGAAGGTGTAGCCGGTGCCGGCGACCGCGGCGGCGGTGGAGATGGCCGAAAGGTCGCCCGGCTGGATGGGCATGGATTTAAACGTGATGACGAAGAACTCGGCAATGCCCAGGACAAAGAGGGCAAAGGCCAGGACCGCGGGAGCTGCGCCGTGGCGCTGGAACAGGAAGAACAGGCCGGTCATGAGCACGGTGATGATGGCCCACTCGAGCAGGATGCACAGGGGGTAGACCCAGGTAAAGTCGTGGTTGGACGAGACCTCCATGCCCAGCAGCGCAAAGACGCCGGCGAGCAGCAGGCACAGGACGGCGGCGACGAGCGGTTTACCCACAAAGGCTCCGCGCAGGCGGGCGAGCTTGCCGGTGGGGGCGGGGGCGTCGGGCCCGGCGAACGCAAAGACGCGCGGGGCGATGCGGTCGCGGGCGATACTGGCCCAGGCGCAGCCGGTGAGGATGGCATTGGTCAGGATGAGCATCACAAAGGCGAGCGGCTCGTTTTGGGCGACGAGGCCAATGGCGCCCCAGACGGTCAAAAAGAGCTGGAACAGGCCAAAGGTGACGCTCCAGGCGAAGGCGCCCTTGGTGACGGTGCCCGACTGAGCGCGAATGGCCTTGGCCTCGCGCAAGACAAGGTAGACGGTCGCCGCAAGACCGACGAGCGAGATGGCGGCAGCGAACATGCTGAGACTCCTCACAAACTTAAAACCTACGAAAGCGGGGGTTTACCCGATTGTTACCTAAATATGCGCTGCAATTGGTGTCCGCGCACAACAACCAGCCATATTAACGCGCACGTGTGGCGGTGTGGCGCAATGTAGTGGCGACCTGCGCGATAATGGACGGGAATTACACGGAAACGTAAAGGCTTCTTAAAGAATTGGCGAGGATGAGGCGATGAACGAACGGGCTTGTATGACGAGTGCGGGTGACGTGGACGCGGGCGGCTATCCGGTCGAGACTACGGGCAACGCGGTGCTGGACACGTTGGAGCACCGTTCCTCCACGCGTGCCTTCGCGCGTGATGACGACGACCGTCCCGTGGCGGTGACCGACGAGCAGCGTGCGGCGATTTTGCATGCGGCGAGTCGCGCGCCGTCGGCGGGCGCCATGATGATGTATTCCATCGTGAGCATTCGCGAGCAGGCAACGCTCGACCGCCTGGCCGACCTGTGCGACCACCAGCCCATGATCGCCAAGGCGCCCTGGGCACTTATATTTGTGGTCGATTATGCCAAGTGGATCGATCTGTTTGAGCACGTGGGCTGCTTTGAGCCCGAGTTTGTCGAGCGCACGGGCAAGGCGCCCCGCCGCGCGCCGGGTTTGGGCGACTTTGCCATCGCGGCCCAGGATGCCGTGATCGCCGCGCAAAACGCCGTGGTTGCCGCCGAGGCCCTGGGGCTGGGGGGCTGCTACATCGGTGATATCGTCGAGAATGCCGAGGAAGTTGCCGAGCTGCTCGATTTGCCGCCCTATACCATGCCGCTGTCGATGCTCATCATCGGCACGCCCCGCAAGGAGCGCCCGGCAATCGCGCACCCCGTGGTGAACCTGGTGCACGAGGAGCGCTACTGCCGTGCGGATGCCGCGACTATGGATGCGCAGGTGGCCGAGATGGATGCGATGTTTCGCCCGCATGCCCGCGAGGTGGGCGAGCGCGTGGTGGATATCTACACCCGCAAACACACCAGTCCCTTTATGGCCGAGATGAGCCGCTCCATGGAGTGGTGGTTCAAAAACTGGCTTGGAAAATGACGAATGTGACAAAGGGAAAGTCCCTCTGTCACATTCCATATCGCCGTGGTGGCCTAAAGGTCGTATAAATGTTTATCTAGCTGGGAAGACGGTGCCATTTAAACATGGGCTGATTACCTATAATCCCTTCGAACATTAAAGTTGGGAGGAAACCGGCTTATGGAACAAAAGGCCAAGGAGGCAGCTTCGCACGCTGCGATTCCTGTGAGCATCTCGGCGATGCTCGTCACGCTGGGCGTGGTGTACGGCGATATCGGCACCAGCCCTATGTATGTAACCAAGGCGCTCGTCGCCGGCAACGGCGGCATCGGAAGCGTCACGGAGGAGTTCGTGCTCGGCGCGCTCTCCCTTGTCGTGTGGACGGTCACGTTGCTGACCACCATCAAGTATGTGCTCATCTCGCTGCGCGCCGATAACCATGGTGAGGGCGGCATCTTTGCCCTGTACAGCCTGGTCAAGCGCTGCGGCAAGTGGCTTATCATCCCCGCCATGCTGGGCGGCGCGGCACTGCTCGCCGACGGCATCCTGACGCCGGCCGTTACCGTTACCACGGCCATCGAGGGCCTGCGCACCATCCCGGCGGTCCATGCCGTGCTGGGCGATGACCAGGGCCGCGTCGTCGCCATTACGCTCGCCATCATCATCGTGCTCTTCTTGGTACAGCGCATCGGTACGGCCAAGATCGGTCACGCCTTTGGCCCCATCATGACGCTGTGGTTCCTGTTCCTGGGCGGCACGGGTCTGTTCTTTGTCTTCCAGCACCCCGCCGTGCTGCTGTGCCTCAACCCGGTGCGCGGCATCGCCTTTTTGCTGAGCCCCAACAACCACGCGGGCATCATGATTCTGGGCAGCTGCTTCCTCGCCACCACCGGTGCCGAGGCGCTCTACTCCGACATGGGCCACGTCGGCCGCGGCAACATCTACGCTACCTGGCCGTTCGTTAAGTGCTGCCTGCTGCTTTCCTATATGGGCCAGGGCGCTTGGCTTATGAACAACGCTGCCAACCCCGAGCTCATGGGCATTGCCGACCTCAACCCGTTCTACCAGATGCTCGCCCCGGGCCTGCGTCCCTTTGCCGTAGGCCTTTCCACCGTTGCGGCCATCATTGCCTCGCAGGCGCTCATCACCGGCGCGTTTTCGCTGGTGTCCGAGGCCAGCCGCCTGGACCTTATGCCGCACATGCAGGTCTTCTACCCTGCCGAGACCAAGGGCCAGCTCTACATCCCCATGGTCAACAACGTCATGCTTGTCGGCTGCGTCATCGTGGTGCTGCTGTTCCAGAACTCGGCGCATATGGAAGCCGCCTACGGCCTTGCCATTACGCTGACTATGATGTGCACCACGCTGCTGCTCTTCTTCTACCTGCACGAGGAGCGCAAGCTCAAGGTTGCTCCGTGGATCTTCGCGGCCTTCTTCCTTTTGCTCGAAGGCTTCTTCTTCGTGAGCTCACTTACCAAGTTCTTCCACGGCGGCTACTTCACCATCCTCATGGCCGCGCTCATCATGGGCATCATGGTGTGCTGGTACAACGGTACGGCTGTTGAGCAGCGCCAGTTTACGCTGCTGCCGCTGCGCAGCTACCTGCCGCAGCTCAAGCGCCTGCGCGACGACGACCGTTACGAGCGCATGAGCGACAACGTCGTGTACCTGACCAAGGACACCCATACCGACTACATCGACCGCGACATCGTCTACTCGATTTTGGACAAGCATCCCAAGCGCGCTCGCGCCTGGTGGTTCGTGAATGTCGAGACCATGGACGAGCCGCATACCTTTGCCTATTCGGTCGAGACGTTCGGCACCGACTACGTGTTCCGCGTGCATCTGTACCTGGGCTACAAGATCAACCAGCGCGTCAATGCCTATCTGCGTCAGGTCGTTCAGGACCTGGCTGCCACCGGCGAGCTGCCGGCGCAGACGCATGACTACTCGGTCTACAAGGATCCGGGCAACATCGGTACGTTCAAGTTCGTCCTGATCCGTAAGCTTCTGGCGCCCGAAAGCGATGTGGAGCCGAGCGAGCGTACGGCCATCACGCTCAAGTACATCATCCGCCGCGCCGCCGGCACGCCTGCACGCTGGTACGGCCTGGAGAACTCCAACGTGAGCTTTGAGTACGTGCCGCTGTTCACCAAGTTCAAGGCCGTGAACAAGATGCAGCGCCTGGCCCCCAACGAGCGACCGTAGTCGACGCTCGAGGTTTGTCTGCGAACGGGCGGGCTTGTAATGACGGGGATTGAGTCCTGGGAGGAAACCATGGATGCAAAGGTGCTTGACGGTCGCGATCTTGCGACCGAGCTGGTGCGTGAGGTACGCGCCGATGCCGCCGAAGATCGGTTTTTGACGAACCGTGCCAACATGGATATGGCCGATCGCGTAATTTCGATCGTGGCACTGGTATTTGGAGCGGTGTGCGTGTGTGCCCTGCTCGCGCACGTGCTGTTTGTCTAGCGACCGCCGGCTGCAAAGGCTATACACTTGGAACCACCACAAGGGAAACCACCACAAAGGTGCCTGTCCCTTTGTGGTGGTTTTTGTTTTTGAGAGAGGAGCGGGGCGCTGATGGACGTCCGTACGGACGGCGATATTGCCGATAACTTTTGGTGGCGGCGCACAACGCTGGCGCGCCGCACTCCTCTGTATGACGCCTGCGTATCGGTGGGACTGCTGGTCGCGGCGACGATTGTGGGCGCGCTGCTCGACCATCCGGGTCTCGCGCCGAGCATCATGATCGTCTATGTGTTCGCCGTTCAGCTGTGCGCATTCTTTACCTGGAGTCGCCTGTATTGCTTGCTGAGCTCGGCTGCCGCCGTGGCGCTCTACAACTTCTTGTTTGTCGACCCGCGCTACTCGCTGTCGCTTATCGACCGCGGCTATCCCGGCATGTTCTTCATCATGTTCGTGGTCTCGCTTGTGTCGAGCTCGATTGCGTTGGCCCTGCGCCGCGCCTTGGCACAGGCTGCCGCCAGCGACCGCCGCACGCATATGGTGCTCGAGACCAACCGCATGCTGCAGCGGTGCGCCGACGAGCAGCAGATCGTTCATGCCATGGCAACGCAGCTGGCGCGTCTTTCGGGCTGTCCGGTCGTGTGGTACAGCGCCGACGCCGAGGGCGATGACCTGCTGCCGCGCGCGACTTACACGGCCGTGGGCGATGCCGCGCCGGTGCATGAACTGGCGCCGCAGATGCCGCCGCGGCTCTCGGCGTCCGCCTATGTGGGAACGCCGCTCGATGCCACCTATGGCGGCTCGGCGTTTTATGGCATCTACCTGACGGTTCGCACGGGCGACGGCTTCGCGCGCTCGGGCGACCCCGCCTCGGTGGTGGGCGTGCTGGCTATCGTTGCCGAGCCCGACGTGCTGACGCACGAGGAGCGAACACTTGCCGATGCCATCGTGAGCGAAGGCGAGCTGGCACTCGATCGCGCCCGCGCTATGGAGGCCCGCGAGGAGGCGGCGGTGCTTGCCAAAAACGAACAGCTGCGCGCCAACCTGCTGCGCTCCATCTCGCACGATCTGCGCACACCGCTTACCAGTATTTCGGGTAATGCCGACGTGCTGCTCGATCAGGGCTCGACCGGCACCGCGGTTCTCGATGCCCAGACGCGCCGTGGCCTTCTTCTATCCATTCGCTCGGATGCGCTGTGGCTCAACGCCACCGTCGAGAACCTGCTCGCCATCACCAAGCTCGAGGGCGGCGGCATGCACCTGTCGACCACGCTCGAGCTCATGGACGATATCGTCGAGGAGGCGCTGCGCCACGTGAACCCTGCCGTGCGCGAGCACGACCTTAAGGTGGTGGCGTGCGATGAGCCGGCGCTCGTCAACGTCGATGCGCGCCTGATGGTGCAGCTGGTGGTCAATCTGGTGAACAACGCCATCACCTATACGCCCACAGGCTCGCATATCATGATTTCGATTAGCGTCGACGATGGACGCGTGGCGTGCTCGGTGGTCGATGATGGTCCGGGCATCGCACCCGAGGACCGCGAGCGGATCTTTGAGTCGTTCTACACCGCCAACCACGGTCTGGCTGACAGTCACCGCAGCGTGGGCCTGGGTCTTTCGCTCTGCCGCTCCATTGCGCTGGCGCATGGCGGTAGCATAGAGGTTGCCGCGGCGGACCCGCACGGCTCGGTCTTTACGATTGAGCTTCCTGCCGCCGACGTTTCGTTTGATAAGGAGTAGCGCTGTGCCGAACTCTGCCGTAAAACCGCTCATCTTGGTCGTTGAGGACGACCCCGCCGTTCGCAATCTTATTGTTGCCGCGCTCGAGGCGCACGGCTTGCGCCATATGGCCGTGGAGACCGCCCATGCCGCCATCGCCGCCGCCTCGTCGCAGACGCTGAGCATTGTGCTGCTCGATCTGGGCCTGCCCGATATGGACGGCGTCAAGGTGGTGGAGTCGGTGCGCGCATGGTCGGGCATGCCGATTATCGTGGTCTCGGCGCGCAGCGAGGATGCGGACAAAATCCGCGCGCTCGATGCCGGTGCTGACGACTATCTGACCAAGCCGTTTTCGGTCGAGGAGCTGCTCGCGCGTATTCGCACGACGCTCAGGCGCCTTTCGTATGCGCAAACGGGCGGTGTTGCCTCCGAGGGCTCGTTCGATACCGGTGAGCTGCATATCGATTTTGATGCCGGCATCGCCACGATGGATGGCGAGGAACTGCATCTGACGCCGATCGAGTATAAGCTCCTGTGCCTGCTGGCACACAACGCCGACAAAGTGCTGACGCACCAGTTTATCCTGCATGAGATTTGGGGCACGGCAACTAAGAGCGACCTGGCGAGCCTGCGTGTCTTTATGGGCACGCTGCGCAAGAAGATCGAGTCCGATCCCGCGCATCCGCGCTATATTCAAACGCATGTGGGTATCGGTTACCGATTGGTCACCCAAGGCTAGATCGCCGGCCACCATCCCACTATGAGTTGCGGTGAAATACGGTCTATATTTGCCTAATTCCAGGCAAAACAGTCCGTATTCCACCGCAACTTTGTTATTTGCCTTTGGGCTTGCTGGCGTAGAACTTCTTCTTTTTAGGCTTGCCGTTGCCGGCCTGCGCGTGCGCGGGCACTGCCGCGCGAGGCTTACGGGCCTCGGGGTTGCGCAGCTCCTCGGTTCGCTCGGCAATCTCCTCGGCGCTAAAGCCGACCTCGGCCATGGCGTCCTCAATGGGCAGGCGGCGCACGATATAGCAGTGGTGCACCTTCTGGTTGCGCGCGAAGTCCTCGGGAATGGTCTGCGCCGTAATGTCCTCCAGCACGACGCCCGCGCGCGCGAGCTTGCGCGTTTCGGGGCGGAAGCCGCGCAGGTTGCAGCTGAAGATGGCATGGCCGCCCTGCGCGAGCAGGCGCGACACGCCGGCCAAAAGCTCAACATGGTCGCGCTGGACATCCCAGGTACGGCGGCCCATCTTTGACGAGTTCGAGAACGTGGGCGGGTCGACAAAGATCAGGTCCCAGCGGTTGCGCGTCTGGCGCTGGTCGCGAATCCAGGCAAGCACGTCGTCGCGCACAAAATGATGCTGCGGCCCCACAAAGCCGTTCTGGCGCATGTTGCGCTCGGCCCAGTCCAGATAGGTGTTGGAGAGGTCGACCGTCACGGTCTCCTCGACGCCGCCATCGGCCGCGTAGCAGGTGGCAGTGCCGGTGTAGGCGAACAGGTTGAGGAAGCGGCGCGCCTGTTTGGCGTGCTCGCGCACTAGGTTGCGGGTGACGCGGTGATCCAGGAAGATGCCCACATCCAGATAGTCGTCAAAGTTGACGGCAAAGGTGAGGCCGCCCTCTTCGATGAGCGGCAGACGACGGCGTGCGATATTGGCACGCTCGCCCGATGCGCCCTTGCCGGCGCCCTGCTTGCCGTACTGCGAGCCGCCGCGCGAACGCATGCGGGCCTTGGCGTGCACATGCTCGGCCGGAACATCCAGGATGCGCGGCGCGATGGCCAAGATGTCGAGCATACGGGCCTGGGCCAGTGCGGGGTCGATGGTCTTGGGCGCGGCGTATTCGGCGATGACGAGCCAGCGGCCCGGCGTCTGCGGGCAACCCTCGTACAGGTCGATGGCAGCGGAGTAGTCGGGCAGGTCGGCATCGTAGACGCGGTAGCAGCTCACGCCCTCGCGCTTTGCCCACTTTCGACGCAGACGGGCGTTCTTGCGCAGGCGGTTGGCGAACTGCTCGGACTCCGGGATGAGCACGGGCAGCGGCTTGCCGTCGCCCAGGTCGAGCGTGGCGGTAGGTTCGGGCATGAGGGTGTCGGCGGCTTCGCCTTCGACGTCCGTGGACTGTTCCTCGGCGTTTATGCTGGTCGCAGCCTCGAATGCCGCGGCGGCGTGGTCGAGCGAGTGCCAAACCTCAAGAGCCGCCTCCTCGTTATTGGGCATGACGGCGATGGAGCGCGCGGGCTCGGCATGGAGCGCGCGGGCCATAAGGCCATCGCGGGTGAGCGCAGCGACCGGCGCCGCGGAAAGCTCGGGCGCGCGGCGCAGCTCGCCGACCAGCGTCATGGCGTCGTGCATGAGCGAAAGCGGGGTCTCGGTGGTGTCTGCGACCACGGCGGCACCGGCGACGGCGCCCGCATGGTCCAGCACGGTGGCGGGCTTGGCGGCGCAAAAGTCGACAAAACGCTTGTAGCCAGCGCTCTTGACCATGCGCTCGGCGGTCTTGCGAGCGGCGGGGTCGATGTCTGCGGCCACGATGCGCGCCTGGCGTTCGCGCGCTGCCGCCTCGCGCTCGCGCGCCTCGGCAAGCAGCTGCTCCCACAGAGCGGCGTTGTGCAGCTGCCAGCCCTCAAAGCCCCAGCGCTCGCGTGCGGCGCCCGGGGCGCGGTCGGTCAGAATGTTCACGGCTTCCAGCAGCAGGCCGCCGCCGGCGCACGAGGCATCGATCAGCGTGGGAAGGGCTTCATTTTCGTAATCGTCGGCCGTCAGCTCGCGCTCGCATAGCGCGGTCCAGCCGACCTGCGCCAGCACCAGGGCGGCGTAGTCGGGGCGCAGCACGTGCGCGCCCTCGCCGGCGCGGGTCGCTGCGGGCGGCAGGCGTTTGAACAGCGGGTCGCCCGAAAGGTCTAGGCTTATGCTCGCGCGGCGCTGGCGCAGCGAAAGCAGTAGGTGAACATCGGGGTCGGCGGCATCGACATCGGCGCGACGGCCCGTGGTCTCGGCCAGGCGGTCGCACAGCGCGTCTTTGGCGCGCAGGGCCGAGAAACGCGTGTTGCGCAGCTGCTCGGTCACGCCGCGGGCGGTGATGGCAATGGTGGCGCCGGGGCGGACGATGTTCTCCCAGGCGATGTCGTAAACGCTATCGTACAGCTCGTCGGCGTCCTGCGCCTCAAAGCGCCCGAGCACCGCAAACACGCGGCTCGCCAGACGCGACCACAGACAGGCGCGGTAGCCTTCTTCGAGCTCGCCCTCAAACGTGGCGCGGCCCTTCAGCCGGCGAACATGCGAAAGCCCGAGGCGTTTAAGCTCATCGGCGAGTGCGGACTCAAAGCCCTCGGGGCAGCTTGCATAAAATTCCATGGGTGACCTCTCTGGTTGCGTCGCTCCATTATATGATGGATGCTCCGTTTGCCCTCGCCCTCGAAAGGAACCCATATGATTGATGCGTGCCCCGATTCTGCCGTGCTCTTTTTTGACGTGGACGGCACGCTGACGTCGTTCGATCCCGACAACATGACCGACAAGGACTTTTCGGCGGTTCGCCCCTCGCAGGCGGTGATCGAGGCGTTTCATCGCCTGCGCAATGCGGGTCACCAGGCATTTATCTGCACGGGTCGTCCCTTGTGGCTGATTGCCGATGGTCTGCGTGCTTTGGAGCCTGCGGGTGTCGTTGCCATGGCGGGAGCGACACTCGAGGTCGAGGGCCGCGTGGTACACGAGGACTGCTTTGACGAGGACATTGTCGAGGAGCTTGCACGCCGTATGGCCGCGGCAGGGATTGAGGCCTTTTTCGAGACCAACGTGGCTACTTTTGCCTTGGAACCCGCGGGCGTTGAGCAGTCGTCTCTGATCGGCACTTCTGTGGTGCACAGCGCCGAGGAAATGCGCGTCGACGGCAGTCTGCGCGTGGGCAAGGTATGCCTCAATGTGCCCAGTTTGGCTCGCGTAGCCAACGATGACGGCTTTATCGATCGCGAGTTTGAGCTGTGCAACACCGGTGGCCAGAATCGCGAGCTGAGCCCCAAGGGCATCGACAAGGGCGTGGGCGTGGCGCGAGCGCTGGAATACCTGGGTCGCACCGGCAACGCGCGCACCTTTGGCTTTGGTGATTCCGGCAACGACCTGGGCATGCTCGCTGCGGTCGAGACGGCTGTCGCCATGGGCAACGCCATGCCTGAGGTCAAGGCGGTCGCCGACTACGTGACCGACGATGTCGCACACGACGGCACCGTCACAGCGATGCAGCATTTCGGCCTCATCTAATGAATCCCGCGTTCTGACGTTTGCTCAAACTGCGACTCTTCGCTTTTGCATGCTCAATCGATTTATCAATCCAAACACTGAGGTGTTTATACCGTTCGCCGAGAAGATAAAAAACCGCAGCTCACGCCTTGATAAACGTAGGTAAAGTGTTTAGCAGTTTAACGCCCATGTGCAAGCGAAAGGAATCAGACAGATGGCAATCAAGGTGTTCGCTGACGGTGCAAACCTCGAGGGCATGCTCGACATGTACGAGAACGGCAACGTTCAGGGCTTCACGACCAATCCGTCCCTTATGAAGAAGGGCGGCGTGACGGATTACCGCGCGTTTGCCAAGGAGGTCCTGACCCACATCACCGATGTGTCCGTCTCGTTTGAGGTCTTTGCCGATGACGTCGAGACCATGGAGGTCGAGGCGCGCGAGATCGCTACCTGGGCCGAGAACGTCTACGTCAAGATTCCGTGCGTGACCACCAAGGGCGAGTCCACCGCCGAGCTGGTGCGCAAGCTGTCGGCCGACGGCATCAAGGTCAACGTCACCACCATCTTTACGCCTAAGCAGGTTGACGAGATGGTCGAGGCCGTTGACACCGAGACGCCGTCCATCATCTCGCTCTTTGCCGGCCGCATCGCCGACACCGGCGTCGACCCCATTCCGTTTATGACGGAGTCGGTCAAGAAGGCCGCCATCAAGCCCAACTGTGAGGTCCTGTGGGCGTCCACGCGCGAGCTCATCAACATTTACCAGGCCGAGGCCTGCGGTTGCCAGATCATCACGGTGCCCAACGGCATCCTGGCCAAGCGCAAGAACATCGGCCGTGACCCGTACGAGGTCTCGCTCGACACCGTCCGCGGCTTTGCCAAGGATATCGCGGCGCTCGGTTTCCATATCCTGCCGTAACGCGAACACTGGCTACGCCGCGGGTTGTTCGCCCCGGCTTTTCCTTTCCCTACCGCTCACGCGCTTCGCGGGGGTCGCGCTAGGCAAAGGAAAGGCCGGGGCTGCCGGCACGAGCTTGCCAGCAAGTTGGCGCTTGGCTTCCATATCCTGCCGTGGGCAAAGGTACCCCCGCCTGCGCCGTGCAAAATTGAGAGTATTCAGCAAGGTAAAGGCTTTTACCAGTTAACCGAAGCACGGAACAGCCCCCGTTTTGGCTCTGATGATGCTAAAACGGGGGCCGTTTTTGACTTTATTGCCTCTGAGGGGCGTTCGGGGCGGCGGAAATTGCAGAATACTCGCGATTTTGCACGTCGCGAGAGGGGGGACCCTTGCTTTAGGTGGTTTACTTCCCCTGCACCATGGTGAGCGAGATCTTCTTGCGGTCGCGATCGACCTTTTCCACCCACACCTTTACCGTGTCGCCGACGCGCACCACGTCGCTCGGGTGCTTGACGAAGCGGTTGGCCAGCTTGGAGATGTGCACGAGGCCGTCCTGGTGCACACCCACGTCGACGAAGGCGCCAAAGTCGACGACGTTGCGCACCGTGCCCTTGAGTTCCATGCCGGGCTCCAGGTCGTCGATGGAAAGTGCCGAGCGGCTAAAGGCCACCTCGGGCGCGTCGTCGCGCGGGTCGCGGCCG
Organism: uncultured Collinsella sp.; assembly: GCA_900549535.1. Lineage (GTDB taxonomy): Bacteria > Actinomycetota > Coriobacteriia > Coriobacteriales > Coriobacteriaceae > Collinsella. The sequence goes on from UROR01000010.1 coordinate 13,291, forward strand.
GGCTTCTTGAGCTCGTTGACAATGTCGATGAGCGTCAGGGTGCCGCAGTCCAGGTCGCTTGCCAGCGCCGAGATGCTGCCCAGGCGGCGCTCGATGTCGGGCACGCCGCCGCGGCTGAGCTCGCTTGCTTTAACGCCGGCGCGTTCCAAGACGGACGTGGCCACCTCGTAGCTTTCGGGGTGGACGCTCGTTGCGTCGAGCGGGTTCTTACCGCCGCTAATTCGCAAAAAGCCTGCAGCGTTGAGATATGCCTTGGGTCCCAGCTTGGGGACCTTCTTGAGCTGGCGGCGATCGGTGAAGGCGCCGTTTTCCTCGCGGAAAGCCACGATGTTCTTGGCCACGCTCGGCGTGATGCCCGAAACGTATCCCAGCAGGCTCGCGCTCGCGGTGTTGACGTCGACGCCCACGCGGTTGACGACGTCCTCCACCACGTGGCCCAGGGTGCGCGAGAGCTCGGCCTGGTCAAGGTCGTGCTGGTACTGGCCCACGCCGATGGACTGGGGCGGAATCTTGACGAGCTCTGCCAGTGGGTCCTGCAGGCGGCGGCCCAGGCTCATGGCGCCGCGCACGGTGACGTCCAGGTCGGGATACTCCTGGCTCGCGAGCTCGGAGGCGGAGTACACCGACGCGCCGGCCTCGTTAACAATGGTGTATCGCAGCCCAGGCGCCTGCTCGGCAATGAACTCCGAGACGACTTCCTCGGTCTCGCGGCTGGCGGTGCCGTTGCCGATGACGATGGTGTTGACGCCGTCCTTTTTGACGAGGCGGGCGAGCTCGCGCTTGGTGCCGGCGACGTCGTGGCGCGGCTTGGTGGGGTAGACCACGCCGTGGTCGAGTAGCTTGCCGGTCTCGTCCATGACGGCGACCTTGCAGCCGGTGCGGTAGCCCGGATCGAGCGCGAGCACGCGGGCGCCGCGCACAGGGCGCGCCGAGAGCAGGCCCTCGAGATTCTTGGCAAAGACGTTGATGGCCTCGGTCTGAGCGCGAACGGTGAGTTTGGCGCGGGCCTCGCGCTCCAGCGAGGGGGCCATGAGGCGCTTGTAACCGTCAGCGATGGCGGCATCGAAGATGGGCGCGAAGACGCCCTGGCGTCGGGGCCAACGGCTGCTGAGGCGCGCTGTGGCGGCAGCGCCGTCGACGTTCACGCGCACGCGGAGCTTGCCCTCGCGCTCGCCGCGGTCGATAGCCAGCACGCGGTGGTTGGGTATACGGCGCAGCGGCTCATCATAGTTGTAGTAGGGCTCGTAGGGAGTCTTTTCGGCGGGGTCGGTGGCCTCGACGACGATGTCGGCGGTGTTTTGCGTAAAGGCGCGCAGGTCGGCGACGTTCTCGGGGTCTTCGGCCACCGTCTCGGCCACGATGTCGGCGGCGCCGGCGAGTGCCTTCTCGGGCGTGTCGAAGCCGGCGTCCTCGTTGACGTAGGCCGCGGCGGCGTCGAGCGCGCTGCCCTTGGCCGAGGCCTGCATGATGATCATGTTGGCAAGCGGCTCCAGGCCTGCCTCGCGGGCCTTCTGTGCGCGGGTCATGCGCTTTTTGCGGTAGGGCTTGTAGAGGTCCTCGACACGCTGGAGCTGCGTGGCCTCTCGAATCTGCTGCTCGAGTTCGGGCGTGAGTTTGCCCTGGGCGTCGATGAGCAGAACGACGTCCTCTTTACGCTGCTCAAGATTGCGCAGGTAGGACAGGCGCTCGTCGAGTGCGCGCAGGGCGACGTCGTCCATGCCGCCCGTGGCTTCCTTGCGGTAGCGCGAGATAAAGGGGATGGTGTTGCCCTCGTCGATGAGCTTGACGGCCGCCTCGACGTTGGCGGCCTTAAGGTTGAGCTCGCGGGCGAGCTGGGCGATAAGATCCATGGAACTCCTTGCGTTTAAGGTGCGTTTGCAGCACAGGGCTACCAAGGATACCACCTGCCACTTCGCCCAAAAAAGACTGTTTTGGCGCGGAACCACGAAAGCGGCCTATCTACTACGTTTGAACCGTGTGGGTCGACCATCCCCCGGTTTTCCGAAAATGCGCAACTCGTCTACCTGCGGTTTTTATTCCGCGAAATTTGGCATGGTTGAGGGCGATCGGTTAAACGTAGTAGATAGGCACATTTCGTGGCGAACGAACCAAGCTGAGGCGCAAAAAGGCCCCCCGCCTCAGAAAAATCGTCAGCGAAGTAGCAAAATGCTCCGCGGGCAGGAGGCTGCTCGCGGGGCAAAGAAGAGGGGCTTATTTGTGGCGGACCGAGGGACTCGGCATGGGGTTTCTGCCGCGGCCGCTCTTAAGGCATTACAGCTCGACGAGCTGGCCGGTCTCGGCGGCCTCCTTGATGGCGTTGAGAAGCGTGAGCGTCTTGACGTTATCGGCGGGGGTTACGACGGGCTCAACTTCGCGGCGGACGACCTTCACAAAGTGCTTGAGCTGCATCTTGTGCGGCAGCGCCGGGTCGACGGCCGGAATCTCCATCTGCAGCGGCTTGTGCCAGTTGGAGGCGCCGTCGTAGGAGAACTGATGCAGGCGGGGCAGCGAAAGGGCACCCAAGGTTCCGCCGATAAAGTAGGCGTCGGCGTCGAAGGGGCGGTACTGCGGATCCTCGCGAGCGGTGGCCTCCCAGTTCCAGGGGCTGGCGGTGGCGTCGGAGATGGTCATGCTCGCAAGCGCGCCATCGGCAAAACGGACGTTGACCACGGCGGAGTCCTCGGTCTCAAAACCGCGGGCGGCGCTGGACTGCATGCCCTGGACGGCGACGGGCTCGCCCAGCAGGTAGCGGAGCAGGTCCACGTCGTGAACCAGGTTGACCAAGATCGGTCCGGCACCCTTCTTGCGGCGCCACTCGACATCGAAGTACTCGTCATTCTTATAGATCATGTAGTGGAAGCTCGACACGGTGAGCTTGCCCAGCTCGCCGGACTCGATGATCTCCTTGGCCTTGTTGACGAAGGGGTTGTGGCGACGGTGCTGACCCACGAGCACGGGCACGCCGGCGGTCTCGGCCTCGGCGGCGAAAGCCTGGGCATCCTCGAGGTCGTTGGAGATCGGCTTTTCGACCAGCGGCACGATGTTGCGCTTGATGGCCTCGCGGGCAACGCCCAAGTGCAGGTCGTTGGGGGTGGCGATGATGACGGCCTCGGGCTTGACCTCGTCCATCATCTGGGCGGGATCGGTAAAGAACGGCACGCCGGCAGCCTCGGCCGTGGCGCGGGCGCCCTCAAAGGCGTCGGCGATGGCGACGAGCTCGGCCTCGGGCTCCTCGGTGACAAAGCGGATGTGGTTGCGGCCCATGGCGCCGGCGCCGATGACGGCAATGCGGACGGGGTTGAGCTCAGACATTTCGACTCCTTAATGCTGGTGGCTGGTGGAATGTGACAAAGGGACAGTCCCTTTGTCACATCGGTAAAACTAGGCGGACTTCTTCTTGCTGTCGGAGACCATCATGTAGAGGGTGAGCACGACGGCGATGGCGGCGATCACGATGGCGCCGTAGAAGGACTGCTGGTAGGCGGCGCTGCCGGCCTCGGCGTGATACAGCACGGCAGTGATGGGCTGGCTGATCCAGGTAGAGGCGGCGTAGCCCAAAAACATGATGCCGTAGTTGACACCGATGTTGCTGGTGCCAAAGGCGCCACCGGTGAGCGGCGGGTAGATGACGAGCAGGGCGCCAAAGCTAAAGCCGAGCAGAGCGAGCGCCACAAAGAACATGCTCTGCGTAAAGCTCATCGACATGATGACGAGCGCGACGATGGTCACGACAAGGCTGATGAGCAGCGACTTGTAGGCACCGATCTTGTCGATGATCTGGCCAAAGGAAAGGCGACCGACCAGGTTGGCGCAGGTGTTGACGGAGACGACCACGCCGCCGAGGGCGACGGCCGCAGCGCTCGCGGGGTCGGCGAAGAGCTGGACGGCGGCGATGGAGGCAACCTTGCCCACGAGCAGGGTGCCCGCGGTGGCGGCAAAGGCGAAGGTGACGATGAGGACCCAGAAGCGCGGGGTCTTGACCATCTCGCCCGGGGTGAGGTCGCCGAAGGTGCCGGCGTGCGCGCCGCCCTTGGGGGCCTCGAAGCCCTCGGGCAGCCAACCGGCCTCGGGGGCCTTCAGGAACAGGGCGGAGGCGGCGATCATCACAAAGAAGATGACGCCGAGTGCCTTAAGGGCGCCAAAGATGCCCAGGCTCGGGATGAGCAGCGAGGCGAGCACCGGGGACAGCACGGCGGGACCGGCGGTCGAAGCGGCCAGGGTGATGCCGGAGGCGAGGCCCTTCTTGTCGATGAACCACTTTTGGCCGGTGGTGAGTGCCGGGTTGTAGCCCAGGCCGTTGCCGATGGCGGCGACGAGCGAGAACCACAGGTAGAACTGCCACGGTTCGGTGACGGTGCCGGACATGAACCAGCCCAGGCCGTAGCACACGGCGGCAGCGATCACGACGTTGCGCGGGCCGATCTTATCGGAGATGCGGCCGGCGAAGATGCCCGTCACGGCCATGATGGTCTGAAAGACCGGGAAGGCCCAGGTAAGAGCGCTGGACCACTCGGGGTAGACGGCGAGCAGGTTCTTGCTCACGACGGAATACAGCGCGATGGAGCTGATGAAGAACATGGTGACGCACGCGGCGGAAAGCACGACGGCGCGACCCTTGTTGGAGTTGGTGGAAGCCATTGGACTCTTTCTGATCGATACGGGGGAGGAGCGGGCGTGTCCGCGGGGCCTCCCTGTCAGGTTGGTTTACTGGTCAGTCGGCTTGGCGACGCCGGACTCATCGGACCAAAGCTCGACACCCTTGTTCTTGAGGTAGTTGTCGGCATAGGCGCGACGGCCGCCGGGCTTGGCGGTGAGGTCGCCCATCATGTTGGAGAAACCGCCGTCGACCTTGATGGCATCGCCGGTGGTAAAGTCCGAGCGCTTGGACGCCAGGAACATGACGGCGTTGGCGATATCGCTGACCTCGCCGATGCGGCGCGTGGCGATCAGACGGCTGCGGCTCTTTTCGACCTCGGGGTCGGCGTAGAAATTGGCCGACATCGGGGTCTTAACGAAGCAAGGCTCGACGCAGTTGGAGCGGACACCGTAGGGGCCCCACTCGGCGGCGAGCATCTTGGACATCATGTTGACGCCGGCCTTGGTGGAGCTGTACACGCCCGAGAACGTCTCGGGGGAGTGGCTGGCGACGGTCGAGATGTGCACCAGGCGGCCCTGGCCGGCCTTGATCATCTCGCGACCAAAGCGCTGCGAGGTGATGAAGTAACCGGTGAGGTTGACGTTGAGCACCTGTTCCCAGTCGCTCAGCGGCAGGTCTTCCATAGCTGCGAAGCGCAGGATGCCGGCGGTGTTGACGAGAACGTCGACGCGGCCGAAGTCGGCGATGGTGGCATCGACGGCAGCCTGAACCTCGGCCTCGTCGGTGGCGTTCATCTTGTAACCCTCGGCGTGGATGCCAAACTCGGCAGCGAGGTCAGCGGCAGCGGCCTTGACCTTCTCCTCGTCCAGGTCGAGCAGGACGACGTTGGCGCCGTTGCGGGCGAACTCGCGGCAAATCTCGACGCCCATACCGCCGAGCGCGCCAGTCACGGCGCAGACATCGCCCTCGAGCTTAAGCCAATTGCTCATAGGAACTTCCCTTCTTGTGCCTCCCGGTGGGCCGCTCCCATTAATCGACCCACGTGGTTTTCGCTGGTTATCGTATGCTTTGCATTTGCGCAGGTGAATTGCATATTTGTTAGAATGGCGTAAACCAATGGTTTATAGCTCGCAAGACGATGTGTCCTTAATTGAGTGTGCGACCTGCCAAAACGACCACCTTCGGCAGCTCATTGCCATGCGTCTGGAAACGGGAGATTGACGTGTACGATCGACGACTTGAGGCCATATCGGCCGCCGCGGAGCTGGGAAGCTTCTCGCGTGCGGCGGCAAAATTGCGCGTGTCGACTCCGGCGCTCGTCAAGCAGGTGTCGGGCTTCGAGGCCGAGTTCGGCATCACACTGTTCGAACGTTCGCACTCAGGCGTCAAGGTGACGCCGGCGGGTGCTCTGCTGGTGGACGACGCACGCTCAATCATGCGGCAGTCCGAGGACGCGCTGCGCCGTGCCCGACGCGCGGCGGGCGATGGCGGTGCCGTGCGCCTGGGCGTGTCGATGATGTGCCCGGGGCGTCAAACGCTGTCGATGTGGTCGGGCATCCACGATCTGGAACCGTCGTTGCGCTTTGAGATCGTGCCGGTGAGCGACCTCTATGACGAGCGCGAATCCGTCATGCGCAGCCTTGGTCGCGAAGTAGATGTGGTGCAGTCGAGTTTTTCGACCCCACGCTGGGGCGATGCCTGCCAAAAGCTCCGCATCGTTAACGTGCCGTTTTATATCGACGTGCCGCGCGCGAGCCCGCTGGCGCGCAAGACGCGCATCACGGTTGCCGACCTGGAGGGCATGCGCCTGCGCGTACTGCGCCACGGCAACGACGCCATGGACAGCCTGCGCATCGACCTTTTGGCCGACGGCGGCGTGGACGTGATCGATGTGGATAGCTTCGACTTTGCGCTCTTTAACGAAGCCGAGGAAAAGGGCGACGCGGTGCTCACCTGCGGCGCATGGTCGGGCGTGCACCCGGCCTTTGTGGGCGTGCCGTTCCTGTGCGGCCGCGAGGTGCCGGTCTTTCTGCACTACCCGCTCGAGCCCACCCTCCAAGTCCAAAAATTCGTCAACGCCATGACTCAGCTTCTCAAATAGCTATCGTGTCGATGATTCTTTAATCCCCGTCCTAGAAAAATCATCTGGTAGAGTTGACCCCGCATGATTTACAAGACGCTATGCGCCACCTACTCTTTTGCCATTTGGGGGATTGAACTTGTGAATACTTCTGTCGCCAAGAAGGCCAGCCAGGCGGTGCGCCTGCTCATGATGGTGCTCACGGCAGTTCTCATCTTCTTCTTCATCAATGTTGTGCTGCTCGTCTCCGATATCCAGGGCACGGCGCGCGTGGTCAACTACGCCGGTCTGGTGCGCGGTACCACGCAGCGAATCGTTAAGCTCGAGGATGCGGGCCAGCCTCAAGATGACCTGCTCAAAGCCGTGGATTCATACATCAACGGTTTGCGTTACGGAAGTGACGACCTCAACCTCGTCCGTCTCGACGACGAGTATCAGGCAAAGATGACCGAACTTGCGAGCTATTTTGACGAGCTTCGCGCCGAGATCAGCCGCGTGCGCGAAGTCGGCTATGAGAACACCGACATCATCTCCATGAGCGAGGAGTTCTTTGGCATTTGCGACGATGCTACGCGACTCGCAGAGGACTACTCTCAGGAGAAGGCGTCGGCGCTCAACTATCTCGAGGGCTTGGTGATCATCGACATCGTGGGCTTGGTGGCGACCTTTGCGGTTGAACTTGTTCGCGCGGTGCGAACTGCCGCGCTCAATCGCGAACTGCAGAGCAAAGTCTATCTCGACGAAGCCACGGGACTGCCCAACAAGAACAAGTGCGAGGAGATCTTGGGGCAGGAGCAGCCTGTCTCCGCGGAGGCGCCCGTTGCGGTGTGCGTCTTCGACCTTAACAATCTGCATACGGTCAATAACAGCTTTGGTCACGAGAAGGGCGACGAATACATCCGCTCTTTTGCCCGGCAGCTGGGGCGTGTGGCGTCCGAGACCTGCTTTGTGGGTCGCGACGGCGGCGATGAGTTTATCGCGGTGCTGTGGGATGCCGATCGAGCTGCCGTGGAGTCCTGTCTCGCTCGGGTTCGTGCGAACGTGAACGAGTATTCCGAGACTCATCCCGACATGCCTATTAGCTATGCGGTGGGCTATGCGCTTTCCAGTGATTTTGATGAACCGCCTACGATGCGCGAGCTCTTTTCCCAGGCCGACAAGAACATATACGTCGATAAGAACCGTGTAAAGACAGCTGAGGCAGCCGGACTGCAACGCGAGGAACGGTAAACTTGTAACAACAGAGGGCATAGAAAAGCCTCCGCAGCCCGTGTGGCTGCGGAGGCTTTATTCGTTGCGGCGCCTTGTGTTTGGGTCGTTGAGATGAGTCGATTTGCCCCGAAAGAGGAGGGCATTGACCTTAGGGTCATGCTCGACGAATGAGCGGCAAATCGGCCATCTCGGCGAGCCGAATTACTCCAGCTCAAACGCTCCAGTGTAGAGCTGATAGTAGTACCCGCGCTTGGCGATTAGCTCGTCGTGGTTGCCGCGCTCGATGATGCGGCCGTGGTCCAGGCAGATGATCGCGTCGGAGTTGCGCACGGTGGAAAGGCGGTGCGCGATGACAAACGTCGTGCGGCCCTCCATGAGCTTGTCCATACCCGCCTGCACGATAGCCTCGGTGCGGGTGTCAATGCTCGACGTTGCCTCGTCCAGGATCATCGCCGGCGGATCGGCGACGGCGGCGCGGGCGATCGAGATCAGCTGGCGCTGGCCCTGCGACAGCTGTGCGCCGTTGCCGGTGAGCATCGTGTCGTAGCCGTCGGGCAGGCGGGTGATAAAGTCGTCTGCGCCCGCGAGCTTGGCCGCCGCGATGCACTCCTCGTCGGTCGCATCCAGGTTGCCGTAGCGGATGTTGTCCATCACGGTGCCGGTGAACAGGTTCACGTCCTGCAGCACGACGCCCAGCGAGCGGCGCAGATCGGCCTTGCGGATCTTATTGACGTTGATGCCGTCGTAGCGAATCTTGCCGTCGGCGATATCATAGAAGCGGTTGATGAGGTTGGTGATGGTCGTCTTACCGGCACCGGTGGCGCCGACAAACGCGACCTTCTGACCCGGCTTGGCAAACACGGACACGCCGTGCAGGACCTCGTGGTCGGGGGTGTAGCCAAAGTCGACGTTGTCCATGACCAAGTCGCCGCGCAGCGGGACGTACTCGATCTCGCCGGTTGCGCGGTGCGGATGTTTCCACGCCCACATGCCGGTGTGGTGGTCAGCCTCCTCGAACTCCCAAGTCTCGGGGTTCACCTGTGCGTTGACGAGCGTCACGTAGCCTTCGTCGGCCTCGGGCTTCTCGTCGATGAGCTCAAAGATGCGGTCGGCGCCGGCGAGGCCCATGACCACGGCGTTGATCTGCTGCGAGATCTGGCCGATCTGTCCGCAGAACTGCTTGGTCATGTTGAGGAACGGCACCACGACGGCGATGGACAGCGCCATGCCCGAGATGCTCAGGTTGGGCACGCCCAGCGCCAGGAAAATGCCGCCCGCCAGTGCGACCAGCACGTAGAGCAGGTTGCCCAGGTTCATAAGGATGGGCATGAGGATGTTGGCGTACATGTTGGCCTTCTGGGAGACCTCGAAGAGCTTTTCGTTGCGCTCGTCAAAATCGGCCTCGGCGGCAGACTCGTGGCAGAACGCCTTGACGACCTTCTGGCCGTTCATGACCTCCTCGATATGGCCCTCGACCACGCCGAGCTCGGTCTGCTGCGCAATGAAGAAGCGCGCGGAGTTGGAGCCGAGCAGCTTGGTCATAAAGGTCATAAAGGCGACGCCGGCGATGATGACCAGGCACATCCACACGCTGTAGTACAGCATGATAAAGAACACCGTGACGATGATGATGATCGTCATGAGCAGGTTGGGCAGCGACTGGCTGATCATCTGACGCAGCGTGTCGATGTCGTTGGTGTAGTGGCTCATGATATCGCCGCGCTGGTGCGTGTCGAAGTAGCGGATCGGCAGGTCCTGCATGCGGTTGAACATCATCTCGCGCAGCTTCTCCAGCGAGCCCTGCGTGACGATAGCCATGGCGCGGTTCCAGAAGAGCGAGGACAGGACGCCGACGCCGTAGATGCAGGCGAGGGTGGTCACGAGCTGCAGAATCTTGGGCTGTGCGGCTTCCCAATCGCCCGACTGCCACGATTCGCTAATAATCTGCAGAGCGCTCTGCAGGAAGGTCGCGCCGATGGAGTTGATGATGGCGCAGAGCACCACGCCGGCGACGACGAGGGGCAAAAGCACGGGATAGAAGCCAAAGAGCGTCTTGATGAGGCGCGACATGGTGCCGCCCTTGCGGTTGAGCGCGCGCTCGGCGGTCGTTGCCTTACTCATGGGCCTCGCCTCCTTCCTGGGTCTGAGCTTGCGTTGCGGTCATGTCGGTGTTGTCTGCCGCCGTGTTCGCGTCGCCAGAGACGTCGTCGGCGTCTTGCGTACCTTCGGCAGACATCTTGTTTTGCGAGGTAAAGGTCTCGCGGTAGATCTCGCTCGTCTTGAGCAGCTCTTCGTGGTTGCCGATCTGTGCGATGCGGCCGCCCTCCATGACAATGATGCGGTCTGCGTCCTGCACGGAGCTGATGCGCTGGGCGATGATGATCTTGGTCGTGTTGGGCAGATAGCTTGCCAGCCCTGCGCGAATCTTGGCGTCGGTCTTGGTGTCGACGGCGCTGGTGGAGTCGTCCAGGATCAAGATCTTGGGGCGACGCAGCAGGGCGCGTGCAATGCACAGGCTCTGCTTCTGACCGCCCGAAACATTAGAGCCGCCCTGTTCGATCCAGGTGTCGTAGCCCTTGGGGAAACCGTCGACAAACTCGTCGGCGCAGGCCAGATGCGCTGCCTCGCGGACTTCCTCGTCGGTGGCGTTCGGGTCGCCCCAGCGCAGGTTCTCGGCGATGGTGCCGCTAAACAGCACGTTTTTCTGCAGCACCATGGCGACCTGGTGACGCAGCGCGTCCAGGTCGTAGTCGCGCACGTCCACGCCGCCCACGCGCACAGCGCCTTCGGTGGTGTCGTACAGGCGGGCGATGAGGTTAACGAGCGTGGACTTGGCCGAGCCGGTGCCGCCGATGATGCCGATGGTCTCGCCGCTCGTAATGTGCAGGTCGATATCGTCGAGCGCCTGGCGCTTCGCATGCTTGGAATACTTAAAACTCACGTGGTCAAAGTCGATGGAACCGTCGGCAACCTCGAGCACGGGCTCGGCGGGATCGGCGATCGTGGGCTCGGCGGCCAGCACCTCGGCAATGCGGTGTGCCGATTCGTCGGCCATGGTCACCATGACAAAGATCATCGACAGCTGCATCAGGCTCATGAGAATCTGGAAACCATAGGTAAAGGTCGAGGAGAGCTGGCCCACGTCGAACAGCGTGCCCTGGCTCGTGATGATGAGCTTGGAGCCCAGGTAGATGATGACGACAAACGCGCCGTTGACGCAGATGTTCATCATGGGGTTGTTAAAGGCGAGCAGCTTCTCGGCGCGGGTGAAGTCCATCTGGACATCGCGCGCGGCGGCCGCGAACTTCTCCTTCTCAAAGTCTTCGCGTACGTAGCTCTTAACCACGCGCATGCCGGTGACGTTTTCCTCGACGGACTCGTTAAGGGCATCGTACTTGTGGAACACGCGCGAGAAGATGGGGCGCACCTTAAAGATGATAAAGAACAGCCCAAAGCCCAGCAGCGGAATGATGACCAGGTAGACCATGGCAACGCTGCCGCCCATGATAAATGCCATGGTAAAGGCGAAGATCAATACCAGCGGCGCGCGCACGGCGATACGGATGATCATCATAAAGGCCTGCTGCACGTTGTTGATGTCGGTGGTCAGGCGCGTGACGAGCGAGGAGCTCGAGAACTCATCGATGTTGGCAAAGCTGAACGTCTGGATTTTGTAGAACAGGTCGTGACGCAGGTTCTTGGCGAAGCCGCAGCTCGCATGGCTGCAGGTGACGCCTGCCGCGGCGCCAAAAGCAAGCGATGTCAGCGCGATGAGCACCAAAAGGCCCGCGGTGGGAAGCATCTCGGCTACGGTGGCGCCGTCTTTGATGGCGTCGATCAGGTTGGCGGTGATAAATGGAATCAGCATCTCGCAGAGCACCTCGCCAAGCACGAGCAACGGCGTGGCAACGGTGACTTTCATATAGTCGCGGATGCTGCCCATGAGGGTTTTAATCATCCAGTTCCTCCCAGGTTACACGGATTTTCTCGAGCATTTCGGCGAGCTGCTCGCGCTCGTCGTGGGTGAGGGCACTAAAGGCTTGCTCTCTAAAGCGAATGCGGGCCGCCTGGTCGATGCGGGCGTTTTCCCGGCCGGTTTCGGTCAGGCGAATGGTGAGCTGCCGTCGATCCTTGGGGTTACGGCTGCGCTCGATGAGGCCGTTGAGCTCGAGCTTGGACAGGATCTCGGAAAGCGACCCCGGCTTGAGGTCGAAGTGCATGCCGAGTTCCTGCTGCGACATCTCGCCGCCGGGTTGCTTGGCCAGCAGGCAGATGATGGGCGCCTTGCCGGACACGCCTCCGCCATGAAAATGCATGTAATGGCCGCAAAAGCCCAGGCCGCTCAGGATGCGCTTGGCGAGTTTGTCTTCGGCGCTGACCGCTTCGGGTATGTCTACCGGTTGCGACGGGTCACCGCCGGGCTCGTGCGAACAAAGGCTAAGAGGTTCATCGCACATGAATTAGTGCCGCTCCTTTCTTTATTTAGGTAGTTGAATTGTTTTGTGCCTAACTAATCTAGGAGCATGAGAAATGAATGTCAAGGTACCAAACTTATTAAGTTACGGCGTTTTGCCAAACGCCGTAACCGCTCGACGCTGCAAACGCTCCTAAGCGGCAATCTGGCGTTCAATCGTCGTGCATGGCCACAAGGCCTATGCCCTCCTCTTTCACGCCACCTTGCTCGCTTAGGAACGTTTTCGCTGTCCGTCCTCAACCTGTGATTCCGCCACGGTCCGTTTCGGTGCATGCAATCCCTTGGGGACGGAGGAAAAGGGATCATTTTCCGTAACCTTTCCGCAACAATTTACCCTTCGCGCTGCTCGACTCCGCTCACAACGTCCCCTGCGCTACACTTAGTCGCACTGTGGCGCTGCTGCGCCGTGCCCGAACCAAGGGAGACCCTCATGAAGAACACTCAGCTGCTGCTGATCAACGATATGTGCGGCTACGGCAAGGTCGCGCTTTCCGCCATGCTGCCGGTGCTGTCGCACATGGGCTACCGCATCCACAACCTGCCGACGGCACTTGTGTCCGATACGCTCAACTATCCCAAGTTCTACATCCACGACACCACCGAGTACGTGCGCCAGAGCCTCGCCATCTGGGAGGAGCTCGGCTTTGAGTTCGACGCCATCTCTACCGGCTTTATCGTGACCGAGGAAGAGACGCGCATCATTTCGGACTTCTGCCACCGTCGCGCGCAAAAGGGTACCAAGGTGTTCGTCGACCCCATCATGGGCGACAACGGCAAGCTCTACGCCGGCGTGCCCGAGTCCACGATCGGTCTCATGCGCAGCCTGCTCGAGTGCGCCGACTATGCGGTGCCAAACTACACCGAGGCGTGCCTGCTCACCGATACGCCCATTGCCGAGCAAATCACGCCCGATGAGGGCCGCACTCTTGTGGATGCCGTGCGTGCCCTGGGCGCCAAGTCGGTGGTCATTACGAGCGCTGTGGTCGACGGTGCGAATGTCGTCATCGGTTACGACCATGTGGCGGGGGAGTACTTCACGATTCCCTTCGACCTGATCCCGGTCTATTTCCCGGGCACGGGCGACACGTTCTCGGCGGTGCTCGTCGGCCGCGTTATGGCAGGTTGGAGTCTGCAGCGCGCGACGTCCGATGCCATGCGCGTGGTGGCTGAGCTTATCGAGCGCAATGCCGACCAAGAGGATAAGTCGGCTGGCCTTCCCATCGAGGCCTGCCTGGACGTGATTGACCATGAGTAATGCTGGCGAGGGCGGCGCCAAGCCTGCGGGCGGGGGCAAGCCGCTCGGCGCGCCGCGTGGCAAGCGTCCGCGTATCCGCGTGAGCTGCGTGGACCAGCTGGGTGCGTGCCGCTGCCACCATGGTCACAAACCGGGCGACGTCTTCGACTTTGACCGCGACCGCGGCAAGATGTGTGCCATGGCCTGCCATGTGGGCTTTCCCTATATCGATATCCTGCGCTATGGCGGAACCGTGCCTGGCAACGAGCCTGGTACGGCAAAGTTCTGCTGCCCCGAGGTCGATACGCTGAACGTCTGGCTTGCCGAGATCGTTGACGAGTAGTCGAGCGCAATGTGGCAAAGGGACAGCCCCTTTGTCACATTCGCCGGGGCTGCCCCTTCTTTTTGCTTATAATCCTAAATCTCTGCATTTCATCCGATTTTAGGTTCTAAAAATCCTACATTTCATCGATAATTAAGCGCATAAAACTTTGCATTTCATTTGATGACACTGAGGGGAGAGCCTATGCTGCGCAGGAAAATAGCGGCAGAGCTGGAGCGTTGGCTGAAGTCTGCCGAGCAAAAGGCCTTATTCATCACGGGTTCTCGCCAGATCGGCAAAAGCTATTCGATTCGCGCATTTGGCAAAGCCAGCCATGCAACCTACATCGAGCTTAACCTCATGGAAAATCGCCAGGCAAAAGATGCTCTTCTCGAGGCGCGGGATGCCGATGATTTCATCAGCAGGGTGACGCTTCTTTCGGGAAAGTCGATTGCACCAGGCAAAACGCTCGTGTTTATCGATGAGGTCCAAGAGGCCCCCGACATCATGACGATGGCAAAGTTCCTTGTTGAGGACGGGAGGTGCCGCTGGGCGTTTTCGGGGTCAATGCTCGGGACCCAGTTCAAGGGCGTCAGGTCCTATCCCGTGGGGTATGTCCACGAGCTTAGGATGTTCCCGCTCGATTTTGAGGAGTTTTGCTGGGCAACCGGGGTGAGCGAGGGGGCTCGCCAAACGATACGTGACGCGTGTATCAGCGAGAGGCCCATTCCTGATTACATTCATGACGCGATGATGGCAAACTTCAGGACCTATACCGTTGTCGGCGGAATGCCGGAGGTCGTGCAGCGTTTCCTTGACACGCAGGGCGACCTTGCCTCTGTTCGTCAGCTACAGTCAGAGCTCAACGAACAGTACCGGCGGGATATCTCCAAGTATGCAAGCGGGCGAGCCCTGCAGGTGCAGAGCATCTACGATCAGCTCCCTATTATGCTCGAGGGCGAACACAAGCGTTTCGTGCTCAATTCCATTGACCCCAAGGCGCATTATGAGAAGTACCAGCGAGATTTTGTCTGGCTTGTCGATGCCGGCGTTGCTCTCAAAGCCGATATCGTAACCGAGCCAAAGTCGCCCCTGCTCAAGACGGCACGGCCATCGCAGTTCAAGCTATACCAATCGGATACGGGCATGTTGATGGCGCGCTACCCCGTTGGAGTCGCCCAAGCGGCGTATCTTGATAGCAAGGAGCCCAATCTGGGCGGCATTTACGAAAACGTGGTGGCCCAGCAGCTGGCTGCCCAAAATCGCCAGCTTTACTACTATCAGACAAAAAAGCGCGGTGAAGTGGACTTTGTGGTCGACGGACCGGATGGGACGGCTGTTCCGATCGAGGTTAAATCGGGCTCCTATTACCACGCGCACGCTGCGCTCGGTCATGTGCTTGATACGGCTGAATATGGCGTAAGGCTCGGGATTGTTTTTTCGAGAGGCAACGTTGAGCGCAACGGAGCGGTTCTCTATTTGCCGCTATATGCGACCTGGGCCCTTTCGGATGTTTTGGGCGACTCCTGCGCCGAGGGGATAAAGCTGGAGGTCAAGCCGGTCTAGGGCCAGTCCCGGATGTGACAAAGGGACAGTCCCTTTGTCACATTCATGAGTGTGGATTTTCTCCCACCGAGATAACGAGCGTGGATTTTCTCCCGTTTAGAGCGCACTCGAACGCTCAAAGTGGGAGAAAATCCACGCTCGTTTTATGCCGATGGCGTGGCCCGTGTGCCCGCGCCGCCCGAGCGCCTACAGCTGCTCGAGCATGGCGGTGCAACCGGCGAGTACATCGCGGTAGGTGGCGTCGAAATTGCCGGTGTACCAGGGGTCGGCCACGTCGCCGGGGCGATCGGTCCAATCGAGCAGGCGCGAGATCTTGCCATCGGGGTCCTTCCCAAAAATTCGGTACAGGGCGCGGGCGTTCTCGTCGTCCATATAGACAATGTGGTCCCAGTCGCCATACTCCGCGCGGCGCACCTGGCGCGCGCGGTGGGCAACGACGGGAATCCCGACTTCGCGCAGCTTGGCGACCGTGTTGTCGCTGTCCTGCCCGCCGCAGTTGTACCACAGCTTCATCTGACGGCTCCGCGCGGCAGACAGCGACGCCGCCAGCGCCTCCGGGGATTTCCATTCGTCTGCCGTCACAACGCAGTTGAAGCCTGCGTCCTTCAGCGAGTCAAACGCCGCGCCGAACGCATTGCCTGTCTGCCCGTCGGTCGAATCGCGCAGTGCGCCGTTCGGCGTACCCCATCCGCCGACCAGAAGCAATCCGCCGGATCGGATGACCTGATTGTACAGGGACTGCAGATCGTTCCGCTCCTGTTCGGTCAGGTCGCGGTAGGGATCCTGCGTTTCCGCTTCCCCCGTCGCGGTTTCCGTCCCGACCGGGACGACTGCCGTTACGATTTCGCCGTTTTCGTCCGTGACCGGCTCACCGTTCTCATCGGTTACCGGCTCCACGCGGGTTTCCGGGTCTTTTCCATGGTAGGCACTGCCCTCCACAAAGCGCGTATCGCGCTCGTCCGGGTTGCCCGTCACCTCGTGATCCGGGTGCAGTAACGGATCCAGCACGGAACAGCCCGCCAGCATCAGAAGTGCCAGCGTGGCAAGAAGCAGAACAGTCAGTCTCCTATTTCGGTTCATTGGTGGTTATCCTCTCTGGGTGGTTTGGTTTGCCCCGCAGGGGCAGAGGGAGTAAAAATGGGGAACACCGAATACAGCAGCGGTTGCTTAAAAGCGGAAGATGTCTCCCGTTTTGGCGGAGGTGTAGATTCCCTCCAGGATGCGCGTCACGGTGAACGCCTGCTCCGGAAGAACGCAGGGCGTTCCGTCGTTGACAACGGCATTGATCCACTGTGCCGCCTCCAGCACCGCGGGATCCGCGCTGGTCACACCATCAAAGAAGGCGGCGCCTGCGGCGGAGAAATTGGGCTTGAATACGTACTGGCAGTTCTGCCGGATGCCGTTGATGCGCAGTCCGTCGTCCATATCGGCGCCCGCACGGGTACCGCAGATGGTCGTGACTGCCTCACGCACGTCCAGCGTGTTGAGCGCCCACGCGGACTCCAGGTTGATGACAGCGCCGTTCTCCATGACGACCATACCGAACGCACTGTCCTCGACCGTGAACTTTTCGGGATCCCAGTTGCCCCAGGCGTTGCCCTGGTTGGTGTCCTTGTTGAGCTTGTGGAAGGTCTGACCCAGGCAGTACTTGGGCTTGTAGTTGTCCATCATCCACAGCGTCAGATCCAGCGCGTGGGTGCCGATGTCGATCAAGGGACCGCCGCCCTGCTTTTCCTCGTCCAGGAACACGCCCCAGGTGGGCACGGCGCGGCGGCGGATCGCCTGTGCGCGCGCGTAGTAGATCTCGCCCAGATCGCCCGCCTCGCACACCTGCTTGAGGTAGCGGCTGTCGGGACGGAAGCGGTTCTGATAGACGA
>UROR01000011.1 GCA_900549535.1 uncultured Collinsella sp.
GAGGTATCCGGTAAGCATGATGATCTTCACGGGTTTGTTGGGCATGTGCCCTCCTTTGTTAGACATGGCTTACAGTTGAATCTTATGCCAAACGCCTGCTCTTATACCCACGCGCCGGCAAATAACACAAGCTACTCCCAGGCTCCCCATACATCGGGGCAATAACCGACGGTGGCCTTTTTGCCGTTGCGCACGATGGGCTCGGCTAGAACCTGCTGGTTCTCGAGCAGCTTGTCGAAGCGCTGACTGGGGGTAAGGTGCTGGATGAGCGCGAGCGTCTCCTCGTCCTTGGTTTTGGGATTGAGCAGCTTGTCGATGCCGCCGACCGCCTGCATCACGCTCGTGAGCTCGCCCTTGCTCATCTCCTTTTCCTTAAGGTCAATAAACTGCACCTTAATGCGGCGCTCCTTAAAAAAGCGCTGCGCCTTCTTGGTATCGAAGGACTTTTTGGTGCCAAAAATCTGCACGTTCATGTATTTGTTCCGCCGTTCTACCTGATGAAGTTGGTCGTTGCTCGATCTGCCTCGGGTGCGTTGATGCCGGCGGCCTGTCCTGCCTCGATACAGCGAAGGAGCCAGGCCATGTTTTTGCCGATGTTGCGCATGGTGGCAAGGCCCTCGGCGTCCCCATTGGCGTCGCCGGGCACGCGACCAAACACGTTGTTCCAGTACGTGGAGGCAACCACGGGCATCTGGTTGATGGTGAAGTACTTGTTGAGTACGTCGAAGGTCGTCGACGTGCCGCCGCGACGGGCGACGGCGATGGCAGCGCCCGGCTTGTGCGCAAAGGCCTTGCTGCCGGCATAGAAGGCGCGATCGAGGGCCGAAAGGATGCGGCCGCTGGGGTGCGCATAGTAGACAGGTGAGCCAAAAACAAAGCCATCTGCCTGCTCGGCGGCAGCGATGAGCTCGTTCACTACATCATCGTCAAAGGTGCAGCGACCGCCAAGCTTGCCGCACTGGCCGCAACCGATGCAATCGCGAATGGGCTTGGCGCCCAGCTGAAACACCTCGGTATCAATGCCTTCGGCATTGAGCTGCTCGGCGACCTCGGCGAGTGCGCGGGCGGTGTTGCCGTTTGCCTTGGGGCTGCCATTGACCAAAAGAACCTTCATCACAAACTCCCTCTGCTTTTGGTGACTTCTGCAGAGGATTATCGCACGATGGGGGAGGCGGCGCGGGCGCGGTGCTAATCCAGTTTGGTACCTGGCACCTGCACGGCTTTCCCGAGCAACGCTTTGAGCTCGTTCAAAATGGAAACGGGCTGTCGGTCAACGCTGTTCAGATGGAGCGTGGCCACGCGAATGGGCGGCTGATATTCAAGCGAGCCGATGAGCACGGGAGAACCCAGGAATCGTTCGATTTCGTTTGCGAGCTCGTCGATTGCCTCGGGGCCGAGCTCATCGAAAAGCGCCACGAACATTGGTCCCGTCGAGCGGAACAGGCGACCCTTGCCGCGCGAACAATCCATGAGGCAGGCGGCGCTTTCGGCGAGCACGCGGTCGCCTGCATCGAATCCAAAGCGGGCATTGACTTCGGCGATATCGTCGACCTTAATGGCAATAAAGCCTGCCTTGCGCGGCACGCGACGCATTTCGCCAATGGCGTTGACCAGGGCGTGAATATCGCCCAGGCCGGTCACGGAATCGGTCGTATCTGCCAAGCTTCGGTTGATGATAATGCCCACATACATGTTGGGCTCGGTATCGGTTCCATCCAAGCGGTAGCCCGTGCAGTCGCAAAGCACGTATTTTCCAGTGGCATCCATTACGCGATACTGCATGTAGTGGAAGTGCCACGTGCCGTTTATCACCATGTCGAGCTCGGCGCGTACGTTGTCGCGGTCCTCGGGATGAACGCGGGCAAGCCACATATCGACCGAGTTAAAAGGGTGCTGGGAGGGCAGGTCAAAATCGCGCACGGCGTTGACCGACCATTGCGATTCTCCCGTATCGAGGTTAAGGATGAACGGATAGCGCGTCTCGGAGCTCATGGAGATCGCTTGGAACACTCGGTCGTTGCAGGGAAGCTGATCGACGATTGGGCGTTGCGGCGCATCATTGTCTTTCGGTTGCTGCACACGATGCATAAGCTTATAGCGATACATCTTGCGATCGGCATCCATCGTCATCTGGCGACGCGTGTCGCCGGCAAGTGGATCGACGCGCGAGCAGCCAAAGCTAAAACTGCCGATCATGGGCGCCTTGCCGCCTGAGCTCGCCTCGATCAGCCCGGCACGTACCTGCTCCAAGCGCTGCTCGAGTTCAGCCTCGTTTGCGGAGGGCGAGATGAGCACAAACTCGTCTCCACCGATACGGAACAGCATCTCATCGTGCTCCATGGTTTCGGAGAGCGTGCGGCAGATGCTCAGAATATAGCGATTGCCTTCGGCGTGGCCAAACCTATCATTGCAATGCTTGAGATGGTCGATGTCAATATAGGCGCAGGTGAAGGGGTCGCCTTTGCGCCAGAGTTGCTCGACGTGACGGTCGAGTCCGCTGCGGTTGCCCAAGTTGGTGAGCGGATCGATATAGGCGTTGCGCTCAAGCAGCTGGCGCTCTTGTTGCAGGATAGCATGCGTCTTTTGCAGTTGCTCACCAACGGCGCGTAGCTCAGCAGGCAGCGCGGCAACATCGAGTTCGGCGGTCGAGATGCCATTCGCAAGTCGCTGAAGATAGGCAATAATCAATTGCTCACCCAGGCGATATGACTCGTTCATGATGGATAACCTCCTTGGGCGGAACAATGGTTTGTATCATATCCCCAATTCGGTTTGAATTGGGGATATAAGTTAGCTAATGGAGGCAAATTCCCCCTTCGGCGGTGGCGTTTTGCGCGCGAACGTATCAGTTGTTATTGCCACCATCGAGCAATGCCTCAAAATCCTTCGCCGGCATGGGGCGGTAGTAGAGGAAGCCCTGAGCGTAGCGGGCGCCCATTTGTCGTAGCATGTTCGCCTGCTCATTTGTCTCGACGCCTTCGACCTCGACGGGTAGATGGAGCGACTGCGCCATTTCGAGCATCGATGACACGATCTGCGTACTGCGGCCTTGATCGCGGTCGGTGGGTACAAAGGCGCGGTCGAGCTTGATGACGTCGACGTTGACGTTCTTGAGCATCGCGAGCGTGGACTGACCGGTGCCAAAATCGTCCATATAGGTCGAGAAGCCGCGGGTGTGCAGGTCGGCCGTCAGTTTGTCCACGGCCTCGGACTCTTCCGTATAAGCCGTCTCAGTGATCTCGATACGCATGAGCTCGGGCGGTAGGTTGTATTGGGCGGCAAGCGCCCCCATATGTTCGGCAACGTCGCAGGCAAGGATATCCACACGCGACACATTAAGCGAAACCGGAACCACACGAAGTCCTCGATCGATGCGCTTGCGCAGCCACGAGGCGACACTCTGCCAAATGTACTTGTCGAGCGTCACCACAAAGCCACTTTCTTCGAGTGCGGGGATAAACGTTGCGGGCGAAATGAGAGAGCCGTCCTTGTCAATCCAGCGGGTGAGTGCTTCGGCGCCAATAATCTTACCGGTTTCCATATCGACCTGGGGCTGCAAGTGGTAGGTAATACGACCATCTGAGAGCGCGTACTGGAATTCGGTCAGCGTGCGGTGGAACGCGACTTCGCGCTCGTACTCCGCGGGTCAGAAAATGGCAATGAGCTCCTTACAGTCGTTTTTTGCGCGTCTATTGGTAAACATGGCCTTCGCCTGCGCATCGATGGTGATCTCCCCATTGGAGTCGATGGGGTAAACGCCCATGGACGGCCAAAAACCTACGCCGTCGTTGTGCTTGGCTACAGCCTCGCGCACGCGCGCATAGACTCGGTGAACGAAATCGTGCTCAAAGGGTATGAGCAGACAAAAGTCGTCTTGTCCCCAGTATCCCGCGACACCCATGTCGGCGTTCTCGATATCCTTGAGCACCGTGCCCACATCGGCAAGCATACGGTCGCCTTCGGCCTGTCCATACCATTCGTTAAATAGGCGCATGTGGCCCATGTCGACGGTGGCGATACACCAAGCGCCGTCGCGCCTTGCCTCGAGAAATGCGTTGGCGCGTCGCATAAACTCGCTGGGTCGATAGAGGCCCGTGAGCGGGTCGATACGTTCGGCGATGGCGCTTTTGCGCTCCGCCTCGGGTATGGGGAGGCTGTCGTTGGGAACAAGCCCGCCGGCCGTGCGAAGGCGACGCTCGAGTTCGCCTAAAACGGCGGTCGCTTGATGGGTTAAGTGCTCGTAGAAGGCTGGGACGACAAGACAGACGGGAGTAATGGTGTCGCCCGCGATTTGAACAGGAGCGAAAACGGCCTCTTTAAGGTGGCGGGTCAGTTGCTCGAATGCCCCGTGGTCCAAATCGTTGCTGAGCACGACGAACTGGACACTTCGTGAACGGAAGACGCGACTCCTACCGCGGGTGATCGACAGCATGCGGCCTGCGTATTCGGCGAGCATGTTGTCGACAGCCTCGGCCCCGTAGAGCTCGTTGAGCTTTGTCGTGCCACGAACGCGCACCGCTATAAGGCCCGTCTCGCAACGGTCGCAACGGCAGGCGTCGATGGCGTTGGCCAGCATGCGCTGCGTTCCGAGGCCTGTGGCGGCATCGACGGTTTCGGCAAGTGAGTGGTTGACGAGCTCGCCGACATAGAGCGAGGGGACATTTCCGTCGCCGTCGATACGAAACCCGCGAGCACGGCAAAGGACGTAGTCGCCGACGGCATTGCGCACACGATACTGCATGACGCGACGGTGCTTGGTGCCGTTATAGACTTGGTCGATGTCGTTGATGTAGGCCTCAAGGTCATCGGGATGGACGCGCGTTTTCCAGTAATCGCGGCAGTTGTCTATGTGCTCCGAGGGAAGGCCAAGATCGCGCAAGGCGCCTTGTGACCAAAGGGTGCGATGTTTGTCCAAGTTCTCGATAAAGAAATAGCGGCCCTCGTTGAGCATCGAAAAGGCGTCGAAAATACGATCGCTTATTTCGAAGTCGTCGGCGTGGACTTGCGTGATATTGCGTCGATCAAGGTGCATGGCATGACGTAGCTTGTAGTCGTACATGCGATGGTCGGCATCGAGCGTCATGCGATTGGGGGCTTCGCCCAGGGCGGGGTCGGCATGCGACACTCCATAGCTAAACGAGTGAGGCATCTCGGAATCGTTGTTTTTGAGCAGGACCGTTCGGCAGTGCTCAAGACGCTCGGCGAGGTCGTCCTCGGTCGCAACCGTAGATAGGATGGCAAACTCGTCGCCGCCTATGCGAAACGCCGCCTCGTCCACCTTCATATACAGCTTGAGATAGAGGCTTACCTGCAAGATATAGCGGTTGCCCTCGTCATGTCCAAAGATGTCGTTGCAGTGCTTAAGGTTATCGATGTCGATAAACGCCATGGTCACGGGCAGTTCCTGCTCCCAGATTTCCTCTAAGGAACGGGCAAAGCCGCCGCGGTTGCCAAGTCCGGTAAGCTGGTCGGTAAAGGCAGTCCTAATCAGATCATCCTGACGCTCGAGAAGGTCGCGAACGGTCTTTTCGAGCGTTTCGGTGTAATTGCTGACAGTATCCATGTCGTAAGCGGCTTTCTGAGGTCGGGCGAATTGCGTCGGGCGAGCTCGTTGTGCACACGCGTTGTTGTTCGGCGCTTTGCGTGTATCCAGGCCCCCGCCTCGCTGCGTTGTTGGGCTAATTTACCGGCTAATGTTCGCTGTTGATAACTACTGCGTAGTATAAACAACAGCACACAATTATATATGGGTGCACATGCTGTGGGCGGCCATTATTCGACAAACGGCAGCGCGACGATGCGATGTCCGATAAAAATGCGACTGAGACGATATATGTTGACGGGTATACTTGTCCCGGTTTTAAACGCAGGAACGGAGATGGTCGCATGGCACAGCCGGATACGACGCGCACGGTGGGACTCGCGCTCGAGGGAGGCGGCTACCGCGGTATGTATACGGCGGGCGTGCTCGACGTTTGGATGGAGCACGGTTTGACCTGCGACCATATGGTGGGTGTCTCGGCGGGCGCGGCGTTTGGCTACAACTTTAAATCGCGCCAGATCGGCCGCGCCATTCGCTACAACAAGGCCTATTGTGCCGACAAGCGCTATGCAGGCGTGGCCAGCTGGCTGCGAACCGGCGATATGTTCAATGCCGACTTTGCCTATCACGAGGTGCCCATCGAGCGCGATCCCATCGACCTGGAGACATATCGCACCTGCCCCATGCGGTTTACGTGCGTGTGTACCGATATCGAGACGGGCAAGGCCGTCTACCACGATCTGCCGTATGGCGACGAGAGGGATATCGAGTGGATCCGGGCGTCGTCGGCAATTCCCGTGGCGACGCGTCCTGTCGCCATTGAGGGCCGTAAGTACCTGGATGGCGGCGTGGCTGATTCTATTCCCAGTGCATGGCTGTTTGCGCAGGGGTATGACCGCAATATCGTGGTACTCACGCAGCCGGCGGGCTTTGTGAAGCAGCCCAACAGCGTGATGCCCATGCTACGTCGCGTGTTCCGTCACTATCCGGAGTTTGTCGCAGCGCTTGAGCATCGGCATGAGGTTTACAATGCCACGCTCGATGACCTGGCACGTCGCGAGGCTGCCGGCGAAATTTTTGTGGTGCGTCCGAGTGAATCGGTGAAGGTGCCGTCGCTGTGCCGCGAGCCCGATGAACTCGAACGCATCTACCAGATCGGTCGCCGCGATGCGGAGGCGACCTTGCCCACGCTGGAAGCGTATCTGGCGGGGTAAGGGTCGCATGCGGAAAGCGCGCCCCGGAATGGAGGTCCAAGCTGGGATGCGCTTTCCGTTGCTGAAGAATATGAGGCTGCGAATCGGCTGCTCGGCTTATGCCTATGCCCGCTGCCAGGTATCGACGAGCTCCTTGGCTGCGGCGTAGGGGTCGTCGGCACTGCAGACGGCGCTCACCACAAAGAAGCCATCGACGCCGGTGGCCTTGAGCTGCGGCAGGTCGGCCGTCTTGACGCCGCCGCCCACCACGATGGGCACGGGGCTTGCCGCGTGGAGTGCGGCCAGATCCTCAAAGCTTTTGGTGATGATGGAGCCATCGGCTGCGCGTCCGCAATCGCGTTTGGTCTCGGTCTCGTGGAGCGGGCCGATGCCCAGGTAGTCGACCAGGCTCATGTCGGCGGTCTTGACGTACTCGAGCATCTCCTCGCAGCGTGCCGAAAGGCCCACGATGGCATCGGGGCCCAGAAGCTTGCGGCAGACCTCGACGGGAATATCACTCTGGCCCACGTGCACGCCGTCGACAGCAATACCCTGCTCGCGCGCGGCGAGTACGCAGTCCAGGCGGTCGTCGATTAACAGGGCGACCTGACCGGTCTTGCCAGCCTGTGCGATTGCCTGCGCGGCGTCGCCGGTCAGCGCAATGATCTCGCGGGCGCTTGCCACCTTGGAGCGCACCTGAATGCAGGTAAAGCCGGCGTCGAGCGCCTGGGCCACCACATCGCCCACGGGGCGTCCGTGGTTGTTTTCGGGGCCGAGCACCAGATAGGCCGAGATATCAAGGTTGTCGCGGATGCTCATCGTGCTTCCTCCTGCTTTTTGATCTGTGCTTCCATGCGCTCGAGTTTGCCGGTCATGGTGTCGGTAAATCCGGGTCGAATATCGGCTTTGAGCACGACTTCGGTGCGGATGCCCTTGCTCGCCAACACAAAGGTTGCGTCGCGCACGACCTGCATGACCTCGTCCCAGTCGCCCTCGATCTCGGTGAACATCGAGGTGGTGCGGTTGGGAAGGCCGCTCTCGCGAATGACGCGCACGACCTCGGCGACCTCGGCGGACAGTTCATCGCCGGTGCCGCACGGGGCGATGGCCACGGCGACGAGTGTGTTCATGCCGGCATTGGTTGCGGGCTCGGACATGGCTTATGCCTCCTCGAGCTCGAGTTGGTTATCGGCAATATCCTGGGCGGTCGCGCGGTAGAGCTCGTCGATAAAGGCGACCTTAAAGCTTGCCGGGGCATCGGCGACAGCGGCGGCACGCGTGCCGGCAACGTTGTAGACGGCGGTGCCGCAGATGGCTGCCGTAAACGGATCGGCAGCGCAGGCGTACACAGCCAGCACGCCACCCTGCGAGCAGCCGCAGCCGGTGATCTTGGACATGAGCGGACTGCCGCCGTGGGACTTGGCCACCGTCGTGCCGTCGGTAATCAGGTCGACTTCGCCCGAGACCACTACGGCTCCGCCGGTGTAGCGGGCGAGCGCCACAGCGGCATCGCGGGCGGCGTCGACCGTGTCGGTGGTATCGACACCGCGCACGCGGCTCAGATCAGCTGCCTCGCCCTCAAGACCCCACAGGCCGGCGAGTGCGATGATCTCGGAGGCGTTGCCGCGCACGATGGCAGGCTTGTACTGCTTGAGCTCGTTTACCAGCTGGGTTCGCAGGCTACCGATGCCCAGGCCCACCGGATCGAGCACCCAGGGCTTGCCGGCGTCGTGTGCCGCCTTGGCTGCGCGGGGAATCGTCTGCTCGTAGATGGGGAAGAACGTGCCCATGTTGAGATAGATGGCGCCGTCGCCGGCAACGAGCGCCTCGCCCTCGTCGGGCAGATAGACCATGGCGGCCGAACCGCCCACGGCGAGCTGAGCATTGGCGACAAAGTCGATCGTCACCGTGTTGGTGATGGAGCCGGCCATCGGATTGGTGGCGCGAATCTCCTCCACGGCCTTGACCACATTTTGCTTAAGCTGTTCCGAATCAATCACTGCACATGCCTCCTTGGCATAGAAAAGGGGCGCTGTGCATAGACAGCGCCCCTGTAAAGGCGGCATGCTCCCTACGCCAGCATTAACTGACAGGTTCAAAGGATTGGGCCCCATGCCCTCTCAGCCTTGTGGTTTGCACCGCCGGCACTCCCGCATCGAATCTGTTGTTCCCTATACTAGCGCACCTGCCAAAAAGGGACAGGTTTATTTTGGCAGGTCGTTACAATAGGTAGGACCGATACGAATGGGGGCCTTATGATTAAACTTGTGCTGACCGATATGGACGATACGCTGATTCCAGCCGGGCATGACGGCGCCAGCGACTACGCCATCGAGGGCATTCATGCCATGCAGGCGGCGGGTCTGCACTTTGGCCCGGTTTCGGGTCGCCAGCCGTCCGCGATGGGCTGGATGTTCCGCAATTGCGTCGAGTGCTTCTCGACCGGCGCGTTCTGCAACGGCCAGGTAATGTTTGTCGACGGTCAGGCGGTCGCTTCGCGCGCGACCGACAACGCCGCCCTTATGCGTTTGGCTGACTACTTGGAGCAGGAGACCGACGATACGTATCTGAAGGTCTACAGCCTGGGTGATGACTTTTGGAATAACGATGCCTACTGCGTGACGAGCGATCCCGAGCGCGTACGCCGCGCCATGGAGTCGGGCGGCAACGCGTGGCTCAAGGGCGAAGAGGCCCCGTGCCGTCCCGTCGTCGATGATGCGCCGGTGTTTAAGGCGAATATTTGGAGTGCCCGTTCACGTGAGGAGCTCGTGGAGCTACGCGAGCGCGTTGCCGCTGAGGTGCCGGAACTCTCGCTTGTGTTTCCCAACAATCGAGTGCGCCTGCTTGACATCCTTCCGGCCGGTTGGGACAAGGGCTGCGCTGCACTGGAGCTGGCGCGCGCTTTGGGCCTGACGACCGATGAGGTGGCCGTATTTGGCGATTCCGATAACGATCTGCCCATGATCGATGCCGTTCCCAACTCCGTTGCAGTCGCCAATGCCAACGAGGCCGTCACGGCTGCCGCGCGCTGGCATATCGGCGCTGCGGCAGACGATGCGGTTGCCGGGGCTCTGCATCAGATTGCCGCCTGCGCCGCGACGGGGGAGATGCCGCCGTTTATGCGTCAGATGGATGCGACGGGTTTCGACGTCACGAACGTCTAGGGAGAAAGCCATGAAGCTTCAGCAGCTCAGGTATGTCGTCAAAGTTGCCGAATGCGGCAGCATCACCGAGGCCTCGCGCCGGCTCTTTGTGTCGCAGCCTTCGATTACCGCATCAATCCGCGATCTCGAAAACGAGATGGGCGTGCACATCTTTGAGCGCACCAACAAGGGCGTCATTGTGTCCGAGGAAGGCGAGACCTTCTTGGGCTACGCGCGCCAGGTGCTCGACCAGGCCGACCTGCTCGAGGGCAAGTACAAGGGCGCGTCCGAGCAGGTGCCGCACTTTAGTGTGAGCTGTCAGCATTATTCCTTTGCCGTCAACGCGTTTGTCGACGTGATTCGCGAGTTCGATGCGGCGCGCTACGACTTTACGCTGCGCGAGGAGCAGACCCACGAGATAATCGAGGATGTCGCGCATATGAAAAGCGAGCTGGGCATCCTGTATCTGTCCGAGCACAATCGCGAGGTCATCGAGCGCATGCTCGCCGCCAACGAGCTCGTATTCGAGGGGCTCTTCTGCGCCACGCCGCATGTCTTCGTGTGCGCCGACCATCCGCTGGCGGGCCGCTCCAGCGTGACGCTCGAGGACTTGGAAGACTACCCGTTTTTGTCTTACGAGCAGGGCAGCTATAACTCGTTCTACTATTCCGAGGAACTGACCTCGACGTTTGAGCGTCGCAAGAATATCCGCGTGCGCGACCGTGCGACGCTGTTCAACCTGGCTATGGGCCTCAACGGTTACACGGTATGCTCAGGCGTGATCAGTCACGAGCTCAACGGCCCCGGCATCATCTCGATTCCGCTCGATGTAGACGAGTACATGGAGATCGGCATCATCACGCGCAAGAACACGACGCTCACGCGCTACGGTCGGGCCTATATCGACGCGATTCGTCAGCATATCTAGGGTGCTGTGCTCCGCACGGTTCAAGTCTCTTTATGGCAGTCCAGACTGATATAGGAAACATCTATATCAAACTGTTATAAACATATATTTTACGATGGCCATATGAGCGCTCATACTCTGTCTCGGTAAAGCAACCAATGCAAAGGGAGATATCTATGAGTGCTTTAACCACGCTGAACGCGCCGTTTCGCGCCGATATCGTCGGCAGCTTTCTTCGTCCACAGGCCGTAAAGGACGCCCGTGCCGCCTATGCTGCGGGCACACTCGACGCCGCCGGCCTTAAGGCCGTCGAGGATGAGGCCATTCGCGACCTGGTGG
Organism: uncultured Collinsella sp.; assembly: GCA_900549535.1. Lineage (GTDB taxonomy): Bacteria > Actinomycetota > Coriobacteriia > Coriobacteriales > Coriobacteriaceae > Collinsella. The sequence goes on from UROR01000011.1 coordinate 11,125, forward strand.
ACAAGCAAAAGTCCGCTGGCCTGCAGGTGATTACCGATGGCGAGTTTCGCCGCAGTTACTGGCACCTCGACTTTATGTGGGGGCTCAACGGCATTGAACGCCGTACCTCGCGTACGGGCTATATGTTCCACGACGAGGAGACCACGGCCGACACCGCCGTGGTAACCGGCCCCATTAGCGGCGAGAACCATCCGTTCGTCGAGCACTTTAAATTTGTCAAGGCGCTCGAGGGGGAGGGCCAGGTCGCGCGGCAAACCATTCCGGCGCCGATCCAGACGTTCTCCGAAGTCACGCTCGACCGCTGCGACGGCCAGCAGGAGAGCCTGCGCGCTGTCTATAAGACCGATGAGGACCTTGCCGACGCCATCGCAGCCGCTTATCGCACGGTGATCGCCGACCTGTACGCAGCAGGCTGCCGCAACATCCAGTTTGATGACTGCACCTGGGGCATCTACTGCGATACCGATTTTGTCGCCAAAACCGGCATGAGCCCGGTCGACCTGCAAAAGGTAAGCGAGCTGGGCGTGGCGCTCAACAATGCCGCCATCGCGGACAAGCCCGACGATCTGGTCATCAACACGCATGTGTGCCGCGGCAACTACCACTCCACCTATGCCTTCGAGGGCGGCTATGACCCCATCGCGCCGTACCTGTTCGCAAACGAGGATGTCGATGCATTTTACCTGGAGTTCGATACGCCGCGCGCCGGCGGTTTTGAGCCGCTCAAGTACGTTGCCCCGGGCAAGAAGGTCGTGTTGGGCCTGGTGACCACCAAGGCGGCAGAGCTCGAGAACGAGGATGTTATCGTCGAGCGCATCCGTGAAGCCGCAAAGTACGTGCCGCTCGAGAACCTGTATCTGTCGCCTCAGTGCGGCTTTGCCAGCTGCGAGATTGGCAACAAGCTGACCGAGGATGAGCAATGGGCAAAGATCGCGCTGGTCAAGCGCATTGCCGAGCGCGTTTGGAAATAGCGCTAGTGTTTGCAGGTGGCGGCGCGTGCGAGGCATAGTGTATCGCGTACAATGGTTCGGATCGTATCGTTCGGGCAGGTTATCCGATATGCCTGATCGCCCTTCCATTCGAAAGGACATCCATGTCCCAGTCCTCGACGCCCGCCGTCAGCGATGCCATCTACGACGCATCGTCGCTCGGCCGCCCGCGCATGTTCCTGCTCGGCCTACAGCACCTGTTTGCCATGTTTGGCGCCACCGTGCTGGTGCCCGTGCTCACCGGTCTCTCGGTTTCGGCAACGCTTTTGTTTGCCGGTTTGGGCACGCTGCTGTTCCACTTCCTGTCGCGCGGTAAGGTGCCGGCATTTTTGGGCTCATCGTTTGCCTTTATTGCCGGTTATGCCGCAATCGCGCCCAACGGCGAGACCGAGCTTTTGCCCTACGCCTGCCTAGGTGTAGCCTGCGCTGGTCTGCTCTATCCGGTGCTGGCTGCCCTGTTCCGCGCCTTTGGCGCCAAGCGCGTCATGCGCTTCTTTCCGCCGGTTGTGACGGGCCCCATCGTCATTTCCATCGGTCTGATCTTAGCAAGCTCCGCTATTGCCAACTGCCAGACCAACTGGATTGTTGCCGGTGTCGCCGTGGCTGTGATCGTCATCTGCAACATCTGGGGCCGCGGCATGGTCAAGATCGTGCCGATTCTGCTGGGCGTTGCGGTGAGTTATGCCGTTGCGGCTGCGCTGGGCGAGGTCGATTTCTCTGGTGTCGCAGCCGCTCCCTGGGTTGGCTTGCCTGTCGTGTGGGACAACACGGTGTTTGCACTCTTTGGGCCGCAGTTCGATAGCGGCCTTGCCACGACGGCCATCATCACCATCATGCCGCTGGCCTTTGCAACCATGATCGAGCATATCGGTGATATCTCCGCTATTGGCTCCACCTGCGAGCGCAACTACATTGCCGACCCCGGCCTGCATCGCACGCTGCTCGGCGATGGTCTTGCCACGATTCTGGCTTCGCTCTTTGGTGCTCCGGCCAACACTACGTATGGCGAGAACACCGGCGTGCTTGCCCTAACGCGTGTGTTCGACCCGCGCGTGATTCGCATTGCCGCGTGCTGCGCCATCGTGCTTTCGTTCTGCCCTAAGTTCGCGGCTGTCATTGCGGCCATGCCGGCGTGTGTAATCGGCGGCGTGTCGCTCGTGCTCTATGGCATGATCAGCGCGGTGGGCGTTCGCAACCTCATCGAGAACCAGGTCGATTTCCAGAACAACCGCAACGTGCTGGTGGCCGCTCTGGTGCTCGTGCTTTCGCTCGGCATTGCCTATAGCACCGCCGGTGCCATCGTGCTGGAGCTGGGCGGCGTGACGATTTCACTTTCCGGCCTTGCCGTGGGCTCGCTGGTGGGTATCGTGCTCAACGCGATTCTGCCCGGCAACGACTTTGAGTTTGCCGTTTCTGAACTCGAGGAGACTGTCGAGTAGAAGTTGTGTTCAGCAAAATCAAAAAATGGCGCCCGTGCGTACGCGTGGGCGCCATTTTTAATGCGTCAGTATCCAGCGTATGCCACGCGCCATTCGTAGATCGGTTTGGGCAAAGTGATTGCCGGGGTTGAGTTCCATCGTTGTTGGGATGCCGCGCTCGATGAGTAGCTCTTCCATTGCGCGCGTGTCGTCGAGTACGTGTCTCATCATGCGGTTGGGCGTCTTGGTTTCTTTTTTGCCGAGTGACAGATAGACAGCTTGTGGGCTGCCGGCAAATGGCGCCGTGCTGGCGCGATCGACATAGTCGGGAAACCATAGCGACCCCGATGCGCTCGCGATGCGGTCAAAGGCGTCGGTTTGCCAGAGGGACCAGAGCGCGAAGAGGCCCGCGAGCGAGTAGCCGGCAATGCCGCGCCAGGTGGGCGGCAGTGGGAGCGATAATTCGACCTTTGGGATTATCCGGTTCAGCAGTTCATCGAGAAATCCGGACGCCTGCCCACCAAAGGGTTCGGCATCGCGTACGGTCCCGTCGCATGCCCAGGGGCTCAGCTCGCGATTCCAATCGAGTCCGCCAATGGCGACGAGGGTGAATGGCGGGCAGTCGAGCTCCTGGCAGCGGTCATAAACATCGCTACCGTTGCCCATGACCACGGGAAGGTAGATGATGGGCGCACTTTCCGTATGCTTCGAATAGACGGTTATCTGCTTTCGATGCGCTTCCATGGCCTGCTTCTCTCAGCGTTGTGATATCGACGGTTCCAATTGTCGCACGCTGGCACATATAGGTTGGGCTGCATTAAGAACAATCGCATGCACAACGCGCGAGCGCCAACTGGAAAACGCCACCGCCGGAGGGGAGCTCGGCGATGGCGTCGTTAAACGGTGCTCGGGCTAGGCGCTTTCATGGGCGCCGTTCCGTGCGTTAAAGGCCAAAGGCGTCTATGAACGCTTGCGGCTCACCACGGCGCCTGCGGCGATGGCGGCTGTTCCCGCAAGGGTGGCTGCCACGATGGCTGCGCTCGAGGCGTCGCCGGTTGCCGCGAGCTTGCCGGTGGTCTTGGCTCCCGTGGCTGCAACTGCAACGGTCTTGGTTGTCTTCGCGCCCTCGGACTTGGAACCCTCGGGCTTGGTCTCGCCGGGCTTCTCCTCGGGCTTGGTCTCCTCGGACGGTGCGATGACGGCTTTCTTGGCGATGACATCGTCGTAGGGAGAATCAATCACGGCGTCGCCCGTGCCAATGACTTGGCCTGCCTCGTACATGATGCCTTCACCGAGCTCTTCTTTGTTGCGATAGTCAATGACCTTGCCGCCTTCAGGCGTCAGGATGCTGGCGCCTTCGATTTCGATGGTGCCGATCGCCTTGCCGTCCGCGCTCATGGCAAGGGCGAAAATCGCTGCCGTGTCTCCCTCGGCCGTGACCTTACTGCGGACGATGGAGATGGTCGCGGGCACAATGCCCTCAGTGGTCTGAGCGTAGATGCCGATGTTCACGCCCCTACGCTCAGGGGTGATCTCGCCATCCTGGTCTCCACTGTAGCAGTCGGGACCGTCGCCGCCGGTCTCAGCATAGCGGGCTATAGCCTTGACAACGGAGTCACTAATGTAGATGTGACCACCCGCTTCGTTGGGGTTGTAGTTTCTGGTGGAAATCGCAGTCGAGAATTCGCCCTCTGCGAATGCATCCACGATGGAGCCATTCTTGATGACGATGTCGTCCTCGTCGGTGAAGAGGGCGCTGACATCGTCGCGTTCTGCGGTTGCGCGGACCGTCACGGTCGCGTGGGCGAGTGTGATGCCCTTATAGGCATAGACACCATATTCAACACCGCTTGCGTCAAGGGAGGCGTTCGTGACCGCGAGACTGCCCTCAGCGTCGACGGCAAGATCTCCCTGGGAGCTTGCCTCGACCTGGCTGCCGCCCGAGATGTCGATGTTGCCGTCAGCCCAAATCGCCGCTTCTTCTATCGAGCTTGCTTCTACCTTGCCACCGCCTTTGATGATGATGTCACTGCCCGCGGCGACGCCGTAACCTTCGCCTCCTTTAGCGATCACTGTGCCAGAGGAATCGATGGTGGTCTTGCCCTTGGATTGGATACCTTCGGTACCGCCCGTTGCATTCACGGTGCCCGAGCCCGTGATAGAGAGGTCGCCCTTTGCCTCAATTCCGTCGGAAGTAGTGCTTGTGGTGTTCACGGTGCCTGGGCCAGAAATGGAGAGGTCGCCTGTGGATTTAATTGCATCGGCCTCGGCTGTCACATTGAGCTCATCCGTGCTATTCGAGCTCGTTATGTTCAACTCCGCTTTCTGGTTAGTGCCATCCTGCGCTTTGATGGCGGCTCCGGTGTAATCGGGCTCGGTTTTCACGGTGTTCTTGCCCTCGTACGCAATGTTGAGCTTGCCCTCGGCCTTGATCGCACCGCCGTTGTAGCCGTTGAGCTTCATGTCGTCGGCGCCGTCCCAGGCCCAGGTGCCGGCCTCGTCGCCTGCTGCAGTGTTGTACTGAGTGCCGCCGACGTTGACCCACTCGGCCGCGAGCGAGACGCTCGGCATGAGCAACGAGCTCACCGTGAGCGCGCAGGCCAGGCCGCAGACGATGCGGCGGGTCACGCGACGCCAGCTGCCGTGCGCGAGCAGCATGCGGCGGCGCACGTCGGGCTCGACAAAATGGGCTCCAGAGGTTTTGTCATTGCGCTTGGGGGTCGTGAACAAGGCGGCCATGGTTACTCCCATCCTCATAGGGCCTATGCGATTAAGCCCAGCATATCTGCAGGATGTAGCCGGCGGTAGTGCCGTTTTGAGGGCAAAATGTCCAAAATTCGGTAACCAATACATCGCGCGTCCGTGCGTTGCCTGGCTTTAAAAGAAAAGCGCGGAGCCGCTCGATGCGACTCCGCGCTTTGGTGTTCTGCTTTGGCAGTTTTGCCGCTACGCTACGAAGAAGTAGACGAGGAAGGCAAGGGCTGCGATCCACATGAGCGGTTTGATCTTGGAGGCCTCGCCCTTAAAGAGCGCGACGACCACGTAGGCGATAAAGCCCAGGCCAATGCCGGCAGAGATGGAGTAGGTGAAGGGCACGCCGGCGACAATCATGAACGCCGGGAAACCCTGCGACACGTCGGACCAGTCGATCTCGGAGGCCTCGCTCATCATGAGGTAGCCGACGTAGACCAGAGCGCCGCAGGTGGCGGCGCTGGAAACGATGGTGACGATGGGGGAGAAGAACGCGGCGAGAATGAACAGCACGCCGGTGGTGACGGAGGTGAGGCCCGTGCGGCCACCGTCAGCGGCGCCGGAAGTGGACTCGACGAAGGTGGTGATGGAGGAGACGCCCATGAAACCGCCCACAGCAGCGGCGGCGGAGTCGACGATCAGGATCTCCTTGATATTCTCGACGTTGCCGTCGTCGGTGAGGAACTCGCCCTGCTTGGCCACGGCCATCGCGGTGCCCATGGTGTCGAAGAAGTCACTCATGAGCAGCGAGAACGAGATGACGAGGAGCGTGGGGTCGGTAAGGACCTTGACGATGGCGGGCACGCCGCCGGCGTCGGCGATGGGGCCACCGATGCTCGAGAAGTCGAGCGGGGCGATGAGGCCCTCGGGGGCGTGGGTGACGCCCAGCGGGATACCGGCGATAACGGCGACGATGATGCCGATGAGCAGCGAGCCCGGCACGTTGCGGGAAGCCAGGGCAACCGTCACGACGATGGAGATGATGCCGACGATAAAGGTGGGGGAGGCGATGTCGCCCAGGCCGACGAGCGTACCGGCGCCAGCGGTGATGATGCCGGCATCGCACAGGCCGATCATGGCGATGAACAGGCCCAGACCCACCGAGATGGCGTGACGCAGGACAACCGGGATGGCGTCCATGATGGCCTCGCGCAGGCCACAAAGCACGAGCAGCAAGATGACGATACCCTCGAGGAAGATGACGCTCATGGCCACGTGCCAGTCACCGCCGCAGACGGTGGTGGTGATTCCAGCGATCATCGCGTTGACGCCTAAGCCCGACGCGCAGGCGAGCGGGCGGTTGGCGAAGATGCCCATGCAGATGGTCATGATGCCGGCACCCAGGCAGGTGGCGCAGGCGAGCGCTCCCGCATCGATGCCGGCGCCCGAGAGCACCGCGGGGTTGACGGCAATGATGTAGGCCATTGCCAGGAACGTTGTCAGTCCAGCGCGAAGTTCGGTCCCGATTGTGGACTTGCGCTCACTGACGTGAAAAAGTTCGTCCATGCATACCCTTTCCTTGTTCGGCCCCGAGTTTAGGCCGATTGACACGAACTCATTTACTATATCGCCTTTGCAACCTTGCTGTTCTCACATGTTGATGTTCGGCGCTTTGTAGCGGACGTGCGGTATTTTCCGTATGAAAATGTGTGGGTACCGTATACTTAAGCGGTTACAACGACCCCTATGGAGGAACGTATGATTAAAGAGCTTTGCCACGACGAGGCTATCCTGTCCCAGCGTTGCGAGGTTGCGACCGTCGAGGACGAGTCGGTTGCTCAGGACCTGATCGATACCATCAAGTCGCTCGACGATGCCGGCTGCCTTGCCGCTAACCAGATTGGCGTTACCAAGAAGGTTTGCGTCTACCTGGACGATGCCGGCGAGCCCCACGTGCTCTACAACCCCCGTCTGGTGTTTGGCCTGGGCGCCAGCAAGATGGAGGAGAGCTGCCTGACGCACGAGGAGGTCACCAAGTCCACGCGCTACATCAAGTGCAAGGTTGCCTTTGACCAGATCGTCGACGGCAAGATGAAGGAGTGCCGCCGCGACTACGCGGGCTTTGAGGCACAGATGATCCAGCATATGATCGATCACTGTCTTGGAAAGTTGGTCTAAGGGGACCAAAGCACCGCACCTTGCCGCTCAATCGTCGCTCGCGTACCTTAAGTACGCTTCGCTTCTCTTTCGTGGCAATCTGCGGCACTTTGACCCCTTAGACGACCTGCGGGGTTAACTTGGTTGAGTTTATCCTGCTTGAATAGCCCGGGTATGACGTTGTTGTCATGTCCGGGCTTTTGTGTTTAGCGCCTCTTTGATTGGTGACAATAAGCTTAGAAAGAGAGAACGTAAAGCTAGGAGGCGCCATGTGCACGAGCATTCGATTTACCGATAATTCTGGCCACATGTATCTGGGCCGCAATCTCGACTGGAGCTTTGACTACGGCCAACAGGTTCGCGTGATGCCGCGCGGGTTTCACATTCCGTATTCGTTTATCGACGACGCGACAGCGGCGCACGCGGTGATCGGTATGTGCATCGATTACAAGAACTATCCCATGTTCTTCGATTGCGGCAACGATGCGGGCCTCGCCGTGGCGGGCCTCAATTTCCCGGGTTATGCCGAGTATGCCGAGGGGCCGGTTGATGGAAAGGCCAATATCGCGGCCTATGAGTTTCCCCTGTGGGTGGCAGCGACGTTCTCGACGGTCGATGAGGTCGAGGCCGCGCTGCGCGACACGGTGATTGTCGCCAAATCTGCCGGAGAGGGGCTGGGCGTGTCGCTGCTCCATTGGATTATCGGCGACAGCCAGCGTAGCATCGTGGTCGAGATGATGGCTGACGGCCTGCATGTATACGACGATCCGGTCGACACCCTTGCCAACCAGCCGACCTTCCCGTGGCACATGGAAAACCTCCGCACCTATATCACCGCCACAAGCGATTTTCCGCAGACGGCGACATGGCGTGGCGCCGAGCTCAAGCCCTATGGCGCGGGTGCCGGCATGCGCGGTATTCCGGGTGACTGCTATTCGCCGAGCCGTTTTGTAAAGGCGGCGTATCTCAATGCCAATTACCCGCAAAAGGAGAGCGAGACCGAAAACGTCGTCCGTATGTTCCGCTCGCTCGAGGGCGTGGTGAAGATCTCGGTGGACTCCATAAAATTAAAAAAAAAAAACGAGAAGACTATCTACACCGGATGCTTTAGCACGCGTACGGGCAATTATTACTACACGACGTACGAGGACCCTTCGATTCGCTACGTGAGCCTGATGGATGCCGAGGGTGCGAGCCCCGATAAGCTCGTGACGCCCGAGCCGCGTCGTTCGTAGCTCACCGGTCCGTTGCGACATAAAACGGCTCCGCACCTTTTATGAGATGCGGAGCCGTTGTCGTCAATGGCTGGTGGCGTGTTAGAAGTTGGCGTCGTTGAACTGGGTGCTCTCGAGTCCGTCGAGTTGCTGTTCGGGCGTATCGGCGACGCTCTCGAGTAACTCGGTGGGGTCGACGTTCATGTTCCTACCGGCTTCGTTGCCGTTGACCAGGTCGTCCGAGAAGATATCGACTTCCATTTCCTCGGCCTCTTCGATCTGAACCTCGAGCGGCACCTGGGTGCGTACGAGCTTAACGGCCGGGCGCATGCGGGCAAACAGCGGCACGTACTCGATGATGATGGCCGAGTTCTCAAGACCGTACCAGCGTGCCGGGCTTCCGCAGGCGCGGCGGACGGCGTACTTGATGGCCATGACGCGGTGGTCGTTGCGGTTGATGTCCGTTTCGGGGGCAAGCATCTTGCGCAGCATGCAAAAACGGAAGTCGCCCACGTTGCCGCGCGTCTCGTAGATGGAGTAGGTGTGATGCTGCGGCGGCAGCTCGCCCGATGCCATCAAGTCGCCAACAATCTGGCGCAGGTAGGCATTGATGCGCTGGTTGACCTTAAAGCCCAGGTCCAAGCGCACGCGGAACAAAAAGTCCGTGCCAAAGGTCTCGACGGAATACTCGTGCGTATAGGGCTCGTCGGTAACGTGCACGTTGATGAACCAGTATGCCTTGGCGCGCTTGGGATGCTTATCCAAGATGGAATAGAGCACATCGCGGTCGAGCGTGAGCGGGTCGGGGCTGTTGGTGAGAAATACCAGATTGTCGGCGAGCACGGGATAGGTCTCGTCGTTGCGCAGGCGGTTGAGCTGATCGATGTACTTGGAGACGGGCAACAGAATCGTCTGTGTGCGCTCGATGGCGGTGCCACGGCGCCACACGTACATAAGGCCAAATAGCAGTGCGGCCAGGAAGATCATCACATAGCCGCCGTCAAAGAACATGGTGAGGCACGAGGCAAAGAAGCACAGCTCAATGGCACCGAAGAGCAGGGCGAAGACGCAGGCGCCCAGCTTGTGCTTGAGAATGCCAGCGATATAGCTCGTCAAAAGCGTCGTGGTCATGAGCATGGTCACGGTAATGGCGAGGCCGTAGGCGCTCTCCATGCGCTCGGAGTTTTGGAACAGCAGCACGATGAAGATGCAGCCGACCCACATGATGTTGTTGACGAGCGGAATATAGAGCTGGCCCTTGGTGTCGCTGGGGTAGTGGATGCGCAGATGCGGCATAAGGTTGAGGCGCGTGGCCTCGGATACCAGCGAGAACGAGCCGGTGATGAGCGCCTGCGAGGCGATGATGGCCGCTACGGCCGAAAGCACGATGGCAAAGGGGCGCAGGGGCTCGGGAAGCATCATATAAAACGGGTTGACGATATCCATCGCGAGCATCTGGGGGTTGGAGTTGTTGGCGAGCAGCCAAGCGCCCTGGCCCAGATAGTTAAGGATGAGGGCCGCCTTAACAAACGGCCAGGATGCGTAGATGTTGGCCTTGCCCACGTGGCCCATGTCTGAATAGAGCGCCTCGGCGCCGGTCGTCGACAGGAAGACGAAGCCGAGCACCATGATGCCCGAGTGGTTGATGGGCGAGAACAGGAACATAATGCCGCGAATGGGGTTGAGCGCGCGCAAGATGGACAGGTTGCCGAGCATGTTGAACAGGCCGGCGCCTGCCAGGAACAGGAACCACAGCGTCATGAGCGGGCCGAAGAGCTTGCCGATTGACGAGGTGCCGGCGCGCTGCATGGCAAACAGACCGCAGATAATGATGATGGTGATGATGATCACATTGGTCTGACCGTCACCCAATAGTGCGTGGCCCCACTCGATGGTACGCAGGCCCTCAATGGCTGTGGTGACCGTGACCGCGGGGGTGAGGATGCCGTCGGCGAGCAGCGCCGCGCCGCCGATCATGGCGGGGAGAATCAGCCATGGCGCCACCTTGCGCACGAGACTGAACAGGGCGAAGATGCCGCCTTCGTTGTGGTTGTCGGCCTTCATGGCGATTACCACGTACTTGACCGTGGTCACGAGCGTCATGGTCCAGATGACGAGCGAAAGCGCGCCCAGGATCATGTCCTCGCTGACGGTACCGATGCCGCCGTTGTTGGCGACGATTGATTTCATGGTGTACATGGGGCTCGTGCCGATGTCGCCATAGACGACGCCGAGCGTTACGAGCAGCATGCCAGCGGAGAGGGGGATGGCTCCGTGCCCGCCTTGCCCGCGCTGGTCTTGGAGGTTTGCCTCCAGTTTATTGTGTGCCACGAGGACTCCCTTAGACATCCGGTTATCTGTCTAGGACAAAAAACTTTATGCCGTCTTTATACATACAAGAGCAGTTTGGCACATCGGGTTATTTTAGACAATAATCCTCAGCTGGGGATTATTTATCTACGCAGGTAGCATTTCAAAGCAGGGGCTTTTAAGCACGTACTGTCTGGGCGATGCCAGCCTTGGCGTTTGCGCGTTTGCCGGCGAGTTCGCAAAAAATCGCGCCGCCGATGATAAGCGCGGCACCCATCAGGCGGACCGGTGTTATGGCTTCGCCCAAAAGGACGGCCGAGAACACGACGGCCGAAAGCGGCTCGAGGTAGCCGACGACCGCGACGGTCTGGACGGGCAGCTTGGCGACGGCGCTAAAGTAGAGCAGGCAACCGATGCCGGTGTTGATGACGCCGAGCATGACGACGGCGCGCCAATCAATACTGGCGGCGACGCCGGCGGACAGGAATGAGGGGGCGCCCTGCGTGATGAGCGTGAGGACCAGCGCGGTCACAAAGGCGGCGCTCACCTGGAGCGTGGAGTTCTTGAGGCCTTCGATGTGTGGCGCACCCTTGCTAGCGATGACCATCAGCGCATAGCAAAATGCCGAGGCGATACCGCAGACAATACCCGCAATGGGCATATTGCCGCCTAGACCTTGTTCTGCAATGAGAAAAGCACCGCAGGCGACGGCGATAAACCCGGCGATTTTGCCGCCGGTCAGTTTTTCACCAAAGATGAGTGGGGAGAGCGCCATAACGATGATGGGGCCACAGTAGTACAGCAGCGAGGATACGCCGACGCCGATCGTCTGGTAGGCGCGGAACAGAAAAATCCAGCTGGCGCCCAGCGCGGCTCCCGAGAGAAGGAGTGCTGCGGCTTCGCGGGGACGAGATGGCGCCTGCAGTTTATGGCGTTGGGTGATGGCAAGGATAGTGACAAGCGAGAGGGCGCCCAAAAACGTGCGCAGTAGCACGATATCGGAGCTCGGCAGTGCGATGGCGGCGGCGATGATGCCGTTGGAGCCAAACAATAGCAATGCTGCTAAGTACGTAAACAGTCCGTTGTTCATGCGCTGACATCCCCTCTATATCCGAACAAGTTCACTATGGGTGAACTGTCTTTAGAAGAAAAGCGAATATAATGCATAGTTAACATGACAAAAACTCATGCATAGGTGGAGGCGCCTCGTGGAAACGAATATTCAAAAGATGCAGGTGCTGCTGGAGACGGTGCGCGCCGGAAGCTTTACGCGTGCTGCCGAGCGGCTGAGCTATTCGCAGTCGGGCGTGAGCCGTATGGTGGCCGATCTTGAGGCCGATTGGGGCTTTAAGGTGCTCGACCGCAGTCGCGAGGGCGTAGTGCTTTCTGCCGACGGGCGGCAGGTCATGCCGGCTGTCGAGGCGCTCTGTGAGGAATTCACTCGCTTGCAGCGACGGGTGGATGAGATGCGCGGGCTCATGCGCGGCAAAATCTGCATCGGTACGTTTTCGAGCGTGGCGACCCACGTGCTGCCGCCAGTGATTGCGCGCTTTCGCGCCGATTACCCGGACGTCGATTACGAGTTGCTGATGGGCGATTACTCAGAGATTGAACAATGGGTGTCAGAGGGCCGCTGCGATCTGGGCTTTATCCCGCATGAGCCCCGAGAAAACGGCATGGCATCGCGGCCTTTGGTGCGCGACGAGTTGATGGCGGTAGTGCCGGCAGGCTCTTTGCTTGCCACGGCGGAGGCCGTCTCTCTTTCCGATTTGGCTAACGAGCAGTTTATTCTGCTAGAACGCGGCACCGATGACGAGATTACGCCGCTGTTTCGCCGCGCGGGCCTGGCGGTGCGCTCTAAGCTGTCGACTTGGGATGACTATGCGATTATGGCTATGGTCGAGGACGGCTTGGGCGTGAGCATTCTTCCCGCGCTCATCTTGCGCCGCTGTCAGTTCGATGTTGCCGTGCGACCACTCGAGGGACATCCCCATCGGCAGATCAATGCGATATATCGCACGGCTGACGTTTCGCTTGCCGCCGCTCGATTCCTTGAATACCTCTAAACGTGTGCACGTCATTGTCCGCTTTGGGCAAAACTCGGAGTTCCGTACGTTTTCTTATGAAATTGAACTTTCGAATGAGGTACGGCGCTATACTGCTTGCTAAATTGAACCTTGGTTCAATTCGTGTTCTATAAATTGAACTTTGCCAGCAAGGAGGTTCCTGTGGCCCAAGAGACGTTTTGCGATCGCCTGCGACAGACTATGTCCAATCGCGACGTTCGCCAGTCGGACGTAATCCGCGCATCGGAGATGCTCGGCAAAAAACTCGGCAAGAGTCAGATGAGCCAATATGTGAGCGGCAAGACGATCCCGCGGCGCGATGTGGCTGAGCTGCTCGCCCGGATTTTGGAGGTCGATGTTACCTGGCTGCTTGCCGGCGACGCCGATCAAGGCGAGGCATCATCACCCCGCAACGATTCCAAGCCCGAACCCCATCCCTCAGCTCAAATTGCAAGGAGCACCACCATGCGTACTTTTTCTAAATCCACCAAACTCGACAACGTCCTGTATGACGTGCGCGGTCCCGTCGTCGACGAGGCCGCCCGTATGGAGGACGAGGGCGAGCGCATCCTCAAGCTCAATATCGGCAACCCGGCGCCCTTCGGTTTCCGCACGCCCGATGAGGTCATCAAGGACATGCGCCAGCAGCTGCCCGACTGCGAAGGCTATTCCAACTCGCGTGGCCTGTTCTCCGCGCGCAAGGCGATCATGCAGTATTCGCAGATCAAGGGCCTGCCCAACGTTCAGATGGAGCATATCTACACGGGCAACGGCGTGTCCGAGCTCATTCAGCTTTCGATGAACGCGTTGCTCGACAATGGCGACGAGATTCTGATCCCCAGCCCCGACTATCCGCTCTGGACGGCGTGCGCAACCCTTGCCGGCGGTCATCCCGTACATTATCTGTGTGATGAGCAGGCGGATTGGTATCCCGACTTGGAGGATATGGAGTCCAAGATTACGAGCGCGACCAAAGCTCTCGTCATCATCAACCCCAACAACCCCACGGGGTCCGTCTATCCGCGCGAGGTGCTCGAGGGCATCGTCGAGATTGCACGCAAGCATCAGCTGATGATCTTTGCCGATGAGATCTACGACCGCCTGTGCATGGACGGCTACGAGCACGTCTCGATTGCCTCGCTCGCCCCCGACCTGCCCTGCGTCACCTTTAGCGGCCTTTCCAAGTCGCACATGATCGCGGGCTATCGTATTGGCTGGATGGTGCTTTCGGGCAACCAGCGCTGCATGAGCGACTTCATCATGGGCGTCAACATGCTCTCTAACATGCGCCTGTGCTCCAACGTGCCGGCCCAGTCGATCGTCCAGACGGCACTCGGTGGCCATCAGTCCGTCAACGACTACATCCGTCCCGGTGGCCGTGTCTACGAGCAGCGCAACTTTGTGTATGAGGCGCTCAACAAGATCGACGGCATCTCGGTGGTTAAGCCACGTGCGGCGTTCTACATCTTCCCCAAGATGGATGTTAAAAAGTTCAACATCACCGATGACGAGCAGTTCGCCCTTGACCTGCTGCACGAGAAGAAGATCCTGATCACGCGCGGCGGCGGCTTCAACTGGGCTGAGCCCGACCACTTCCGCATCGTGTACCTGCCGCGCATGGAAGTACTCAAAGAGTCCCTCGAAGACCTCGCCGACTTCTTTGACCATTACCGCCAGGCGTAACTAGTTCCGCCGTTCTACCGAACGGCGGACCGCTTGACGCTGCGCGAGCCGCATTCACACCAATCTGACGTTCAACTTCAAGGGCGCGACCAGAAGGTCAGCGCCCTTTCGTTTCACGCCACCTTGGTGCAAATGCGGCTCGCTCGCTGTCGTGTGCTCAGCCTGCGTCGTTACCATGGTCCATTAGGGACGGAGGAAAACAGATCATTTTCCTTGACTCGCGGAACTAGATTACGATTCCGCAGCAATGGTCGATTTCGTGCTGGATGATCTCGGCGGTGTAGCCCGAGAAGTTTTTGATGCGGTGGACGAAGTTCTCGTCCAAATACTCCACCTTAATGCGGCGATAGCGGGTACAGGGACGCTCGCCGATCAGCGAGAGACATCCTTCGCTCGTCTGATAGGCATTGACCTGCTCAAGAATTTGAGGGTTGTACATCAGCAGCGCCCTGTTGCCGTCCTTTACGCAGATGATGCGTTTGCGCACGCCAATCATGTTGGCGGCGAGGCCCACGCACTCGCGCTCATGCTCGTGGAGTGTATCCAGGAGGTCCTGCCCGGTCGCGGCATCGTCGGGTCCCGCGTCTTCGGAAGGCAGGCGCAAAAAGAACTCGGATTTCATGATGGGCTTAATCATGGCGGGCTCCTCATGTCTTATGCTTTCGTGGACTTTTAATAATAGCGCGGAAGGAAAGCTGTGCGTCCGCGTTACAATCTTTCGACGTTGGACCATGTTGCCAGATTCGTCGTGTACGGCGTTTGGCGTAAGTCTAGGGCTCATTTTTCGCCCTGGACTGTTCCTCTGGGGCGATGCGACTGTCGTTCCAAGAGGAAGGAAATGCATGGGGAGCAAATCTCAGCAACAAGTTCAAGTAGCGCCATCGGCCACTGCGGCGTTTCTCGTCGTAATGTATACTGCAGCCTTTGTCGCCGCGTTTAACGAGAACATTATTAACGTGGCGTTGCACGACATTATGGCGGCCTTTTCGGTGAGTGCCACCACGGCGCAGTGGCTCGTCTCGGGCTACATGATTGTGACGTCGATCTTTACGGCCATCATGGCCTTCCTGTCCGCCCGTTTCTCGACGCGCAAGCTGTTGTTTTTCGCATGCGGATGTATGGTCGCCGGCGAAGTCCTGTGTCTGATCGCTCCGTCGTTTAGCGTTTTGCTGCCAAGTCGTATTTTGCAGGCTGCGGGATCGGGCATCTTGTTTCCGCTCATGATGAACGTGGTGCTGTCTTGCGCTCCGCGCGAGAAGCTCGGTCTGTATCTGAGCCTGGGTGGTGCCTGCATTACGCTAGGGCCGGCGTTTGGACCTGTGATCAGCGGTCTTATGTGCACGTTATTTGGCTGGAGGGCGGTGTTCGTAGTGCCGCTGGTGGCCGGCATTGTGGTCGCTGCGGCGGGCGTAAAGCTTGTTCAGAATGTCGGAGAGCGCTCGAACACCACGCTTGATATTCTGTCGGTTGTTTTGCTTGCTGCCGGCATTACGGTATTTGTGTATTCCGTAGGCGAGTTCTCGACCAATCTGATTGCCGGCATCGTGGCTCTTTTCGCCGCCATTGTGCTACTCGGCCTGTTTGCGGCCTGTCAGCTCAAACTCGAGCATCCGGTGCTTAACGTGCGTCCCATGGCGAGCGTTCGTTTTTGGCCTGCGTGCCTGCTTGTGGTGGTGTCGATGATGACGACGTTCTCGATGAGCGTTTTGTTGCCGCTCTATTTTGAGGGCGCATACGGCATGACCGCACTTATTGCGGGCTTGCTCATTTTGCCGGCGATTGCCTGCAACGCCGTGACCTCGATTGTGGGCGGACGCGTGATGGACGCCCGTGGCGCATGGCCGCTGCTGCCGGTCGGTTTTGCCCTGATTGCCGTGGGGCAGACTGCCATCTCGATGACGGCGGCAAGCATGAACATCGGCGTCGTCGTGGCGCTGACCGTTGTGGTGTATGCCGGAGTCGGTTTGGTGCTGAGCCCCTCGCAAACGGCCGGCTTGGAGACGCTTCCCGCCGCTGAACATCCTCACGGAACGGCATTGCTTAACACGTGGAATATGATTGCCGCATCGTTTGGCCCGTCGCTGTTTATCGGTCTGCTCTCGAGTTCTGCTGCGACCGCCGGCGCCGCTGGCGCTGCGACAGACGTTGCCCAGGCGATTGGATTTGCAGCTGCCGTGCGTGTAGCGGCTGTAATTGCCGTGGTCGGGTTCGTGGCGTCGCTGGTGTACGCTCGTCGCGAGTCACACATGTCGCATTAATGTGTGCACATAGATTCTGCAGCTAGATTGGATGGCGACACCATAAACTAATGGACGTTTTGCCGAGAGGCATGAATGTTTAAAGCGCAAAGAGTGCGCGACGGGCCCCGCGAATGGGGCGATGATGCCCGAGAGGGCCAAGAAGGAGTCTCATGTCCGAGAACGAAGAGATCATGAACGAGACCGAGAACGAGACCATGGCTGCCGAGGTCGAGGCAGTCGAGACCGTGGAGACCGAAGCTGCCGAGGTTGAGGCTGCTGACGAGGTTTCCGCCGAGGAGGAGGCCGAGGTTGTCGAGGCCGCCGTTGATTACGATGACGAAGAGCTGATGGACAAGATGCAGAAGGCCGCCCGCCTGCTGCGTAGCCGTCGCTTTGCTATTTCTAAGGAGGAGGAGGCCAAGGCCGAGCGCATGGCGAACATCGAGCGCGCCATCAAGCTTCTTGACCTCAAGCCCAAGATGGAGCAGAAGGAAATGTCCGACCTGCTGGGCATGCGCCTCCGTGAGCTCGATGGCCTGATGGCCGAGGCCGAGGCTGCCGATCTGGTCGGCCGCATCGACGACGCCGAGGGCGATATGCGCAAGATTGTCGTCTTCGCCGCCGAGGATGCCGCTGAGGGCCTGGTCGAGCTTGCCAACAAGAAGGAGAAGCTCCTGCCCGAGCTTTCTTACGAGGAGGCCACCGAGCTGATGGCCGCCCTCGATAAGGTTATCGCTCCGCTCGTCGCCATGGGTCTGGACGAGGATCGCGGTCCTCGCGGCGGTCGTGACGACCGTGGTCCCCGTGGTCCCCGCGGCGGCCGTGACGACCGCGGCGGCCGTGGCGGCGACCGTGGCGATCGCGGTGGCCGTGGCGGCTTTGGTGACCGTGGCGGTCGTGGCGGCTTTGGCGGCAACCGTGGTGGCTATGGCGATCGCGGTGGCAACCGTGGCGGCTTCGGCGGCAACCGTGGCAACGACCGCGGCGGTCGCGGTGGCGGCCGCAACGGCGGCGGCTTCCGCGGCAACCGTTTCTAATTAGTTACGCGGTTCTACGAACCGCGTAACCAGTTGACGCTGCAAACGCCCCTAAGCGGCAATCTGACGTTCAATTTCAAGGGCGCGACCATAA
>UROR01000012.1 GCA_900549535.1 uncultured Collinsella sp.
TATAAGCGCCAGGCGGGCCACCTACTTATCGTTATAAATCAATCATATCGTGCTCAGGCGAATGCGTTAGTCGTAATTGATGCTTTGCAGAGTGAAAGAAGGAGCGCCGTCGTCAGCGGTAACCCTTACCACGGCGGTCCCGGACATCATAGGTGTAGAGTCAGCCCCAATCGTCGACTTCAGTTGATCGGCAGGCAGCCCATAAACGCTCTCAGGAACATCCGAGATCAAAGGAGAAGAGATGCCGTTATAGCTCAGCGCGACATAAGCCTCAAATGTAAGGCAGTACGTGTTGTCGCCCAGGTCTTCTGCGCCCGAAACGATTGCCGGAATAGGCGAGCCGGCAAAGCCGTGCATCTCGTTAAAGTACAGGTAGCCGTCCCGAACCGTAACCCTCGTTGCCAGATTGTCAGGCAATCCGCCATCAGCGTCGATATGCATCTCGTCATCGGATAACGTTACGCCAAACAGTCGGTTCATCTCGCGCTTCATGGAATCAACGGGGACCTTGCTTGCATAGGATTTGCCGTCCACATCCCCGCCCCTTTCCACGCGATCCGTAGTGTTTTCGAGCAGGTGGTTAAAGACGAAAATCGTCATGCCCCGTTTTTCCTCTGCAGACAGACCGTCCGCCGCATCAAACGAGGCTAACCCGCCCGCCCCGTCACGCGCAAACTGTTCCTCCGTAAAGTTCGACAGGAACAGATTCGCGGCGGCATAGGTTGCCTGGTCATTGAGGTCGACTTTTACGCTGCTGCCGGTCTGCTCAGGCTCATCCGCCTCATCCTCGTCGGCGGCAGGCTTCTCCTTGGCGCTTCCCTTGTCCTTATGCTCGGCCGAACCCTCGTCGGACCCAAGTACCGTAATCTGCGATGAATTGCCCTGTCCAAGCGGACCCAGCACGCCAGTCAGTGCCAGCGCGGCACCGCCCGCCACCAGCACGCCCGCCACGCATATGCCGGCAATCACCGCGCGCTTATGTGACTTCTTCTGCACGGGAGGCATCCCTGCCGCCGGCATCGGTGCGGGCTCAGCAGGCGCGGCCGCCGGAGAAGCGGCTCCAATGCGCGCCCCGCAGTTCGTGCAAAAATCGGTTCCGTCGGGCATCTCGGAGCCACACTTAGTGCAAAACATATTCGGGCATCCCCTCATAACAAACGGCATCTGTCGCCATCATATTGAGCCTTCGCAGCCCAAATGTGTTGCGCAACAATGGCCACAGCCTTCGGACACCGGCAAAACGTGTCAGGCCCTACCCCGCCACGCGCACGCTGGGACACAAATCCGCCAGCGGACACTCGTCGCACTTGGGCTTACGGGCGTCGCAGATCTCGCGGCCAAAGGTGATCCACTGGTGGTTGACCGACTCCCAATACTCGTGCGGCAAAATCTTGAGCAGATCCTGCTCGGTCTTGAGCGGCTCCTTGGCATGTGTCTTGGGACTCAACATCAGGCGATGCGCAATGCGGTTGACGTGCGTGTCCACCGCAATGCCCTCCACGATGCCATACCCCACGTTGAGCACGATGTTCGCCGTCTTGCGTCCCACGCCCGGCAGCTTCACGAGTTCCTTCATGTCGGCCGGCACCTCGCCGCCATAGTCGGCGACGATCATCTGCGCGGCCTCCACGGCGTGCTTGGCCTTGCTCTTATAAAAGCCGAGTGACTTGATGGTGTCTGCCACGTCAGCCACACTCGCCCCGGCCATGGCCTCGGGCGTGGGCCACTGGGCAAACAGCTTCGGCGTCACCTTGTTGACCTGCGCGTCGGTCGTTTGCGCCGAGAGCAACACCGCGATCAGCAGGCGGAAGGGATTCTCGTGGTCCAAAAAGCACTCGACCGGGCCATAGCGACGGTTGAGGCGCTCACACACCTCAACGGCGCGCTCGCGTTTGGCGGCATTGGTCTCGCGTGGCATAACGACTCCTCGGCTCAACGGCACAATAAACTTATGGGCACAATTGTCCCACGTCCGAGACGCTTACGCCTCCAAGAATGCGCCGGTCTGACGGCTCCACAGGCTCGCGTACTCGCCACCCGCCTCGACGAGCTGCGTATGCGTGCCGTCCTCGACAATCTCGCCATCGGCCAGCACCACAATGCGGTCAAGCGCCGCCACGGTGGACAGGCGGTGCGCCACCACAATGGAGGTGCGGCCGCGCATCAGATTCTCGAGCGCCTCCTGCACCAACGCCTCGGACTCGCTGTCCAAGGCAGACGTCGCCTCGTCGAGCACCAGAATCGGCGCGTCGGTTAGGATGGCGCGGGCGATAGCCACGCGCTGACGCTGACCGCCAGAGAGCTTGACGCCGCGCTCGCCCACCATAGTGTCAAAGCCACGGGGCAAGCGGTCGATAAACTCGGTCGCATTAGCCAAGCGAGCCGCCTCGCGAATCTGCTCATCAGTGGCGTTGGGACGACCGTAGGCAATGTTTTCGCGAATGGAGCGGTGGAACAGCAGCGCCTCCTGCGGCACGTAGGCAACCTGACGGCGCAGGCTCTGCTGCGTGCAGCGCGAGACGTCCTGGCCGTCCACGAGCACGCGGCCGCCCTGTACATCGTCCAGGCGCAACAACAACTTGGTGAGCGTCGTCTTGCCCGAGCCCGATTTGCCCACCAGGCCCACGCGCTGGCCCGCCGCCACATGAAGTGTCAGGTCATCGAACACGCTCTCGCCCGCCGCAGCGTCACGGTACGCAAAGCTCAGCTGCTCAAAATCAATCGCGCCCTCGGTCACTTTGAGCTCGGGGGCGTCCGGGTCATCTGCCACCAAACGTGGCTCGTCCAGCACGCGCGTCATCTCGGCCGCATCGCCGAGCGCGCGGTTGATGCGCTGCATCATGGAGCTTACGTAGTTCAGGCGCATGGTGAGGTTATAGGTGTAGGTAAAGATCATGACGAGCGAGCCGGCCGAGATGCCAAACCACGCGTTGCCGCCCGCCACGAATACGCTCACCACGGCCATGGTGATGACGATAAGACCCGAGGTCGTAAAGTTGCGCTGCATCATGGCGTGCATCGAGACCGTCTCGGCATCGCGCGCGGCACGATCAGCGGCGTCGAACAGATCACGTTCAAAGTCCTCGCGCCCGCAGGTCTTGACGGCCAAGATGTTCGTGACCGCGTCGGAGAGCACGCCCGAGAGCTTGTTCTGCGCGGCGGACGTCGCGGCCGAAAGCGGCATGATGCGCTTGTACATAAGCCAGACAAACGCGATGTAGACGGCCATGATGCACACCAGGATCACGGTAAACGTCGGCACCACCGGGGCGAGCGCCGCCACCGTGCAGATGACCGAGGTGATGGTGGGGATGAGCGAATACACCGTCACGTCGACCAGCCCCGTATAGCCGCTCATAAAACGGCTCGTCTGGCTCACGAGCGATCCGCCAAAGCGGCTGGTGTGAAATGTCATGGATTGATTGGAGAGCGTGTCGAAGCACAAGCGCGCCAGGTGATAGTTGCCCGCAATCTCGAGCTTGTAGACGGTGTAGTCCTGTAGCTTGGAGAGGATTTGGCCCACCAGGTTAACGAGTACGAGCGCCAGGATATAGGGGCCGAAGACCTCAAACACCTGATCACCCGCCACGGGACCGGCTTGAACGCGGTCGACAATGAGGGCCATCACATAGGTATTGGCAAACGTCAGCAAAAAGATGTAGCCCGCCGACGAGAACACCGAGAGAAAGACAATCAGCGGCTGCGTGCGCGTGACACCCCAAAACCGCTGCAGCGTGCGGCGCACGGTGGAGCGTTTCAGCGGACTGGTGTTTCTCTGAGACATGGGCTTCCTTTCGCGTCTGATAGGGCGAAACGCCATTGTTGCACACTAAAGCGCACTTCAGGCAAGCGCGATGTGAAAGGCAGCGGGGTGCCCGCGTTTGCGCCGGTGCCCCGCTGCCTTGTTGCAATTAGTCCTCGTCTTCTTGGTCTGTGGAAAGGCCCGCGGGCGTGAGTCCCAAGATCTCATCGGCTTGGTCGGCGTCTTCCAACGCGTCGATGTCCTTGAGCTTGCGCTCCATGACGTTGGTGCGCGTGGTGATGATGCCCTCGACCGTTTTGCCCGCGGTCTCGATCTGCTGCTGGGCGCGGCGCAGCGCCTTTTGATAGCGCGGCAGCTCGGCCTTGACGGCGGAGAGCACGCGCAGCACGTCGTCGGTACGTTTTTGCAGCTTAAACGTTTGGTAACTCATCTGCAGGCTGTTGAGAATGGCCGCCATGGTGCTAGGGCCGGCAACGTTGACGTGATAGTCGCGGCCCAGGGTCTCGATAAGCCCGGGGCGGCTGACGACCTCGGCGTACAGTCCTTCAAACGGCACGAACATGATGCCAAAGTTGGTCGTTGCCGGCACACTCAGGTACTTTTCGCAGATGTCCTTGGCCTCGCGCTTGACCATGGTGTCGAGCGTCTTACGCGCAGCCGCCACGGTCTCCGCATCGCCCGACTCCTGCGCGTCGAGCAGGTGCTCGTACGCGTCGCCCGGAAACTTGGAGTCAATCGGCAGCAGCACGGGGTCGCCCTCGTCCACCGGCAGCTTGACGGCAAACTCAACGCGCTCCGAGGCGCCGGGCTTGGTGGCGACGTTTTCCAGATACTGGTCGGGTGTAAGGATGTCCGCCAGAATTGCACCCAGTTGCACCTCGCCCAAAATACCGCGCGCCTTCACATTGCCCAGCACGCGCTTAAGATCGCCCACGCCGGTGGCGATGGATTGCATGTCGCCCAGGCCCTTGTACACGGCCTCGAGCTGGTCGCTCACCTGCTTAAACGATGCCGACAGGCGATCGTTGAGCGTGCGGGAGAGCTTCTCGTCCACCGTTGCGCGCATCTGATCGAGTTGCACGTTGTTGTCTTTGCGGATAGCACCCAGCTGGGCATCGACCGTCTCGCGCACCTTGTCCAGGCGGTGCTCGATGCCCTCGCGGTTGGCACCGAGCTGTTGGGCCGTCTCGCGGCGCAGGTCATCCATCCGGTCACCAGCTTGCGAAAACTCACGCGCGATGGTCAGGTAACGTTGCTGCTCCACGGCCGCATCTGTCGTCTGCTGCTGCGCGATGGCATTGGCCGTGCGGCGAGTTTCGGCCAGCGCGACGTTCAGGGCATCGAGCGCGTTGTTGGCCTGCTCGAGTGCTGCCAGCGTTTCCGCGCTACTGTCGCCACGCTCCCGCAACTCGGCACGCAGGCTCTTGAGCTGGAGGGCGCAAGCCACAGCAACCCCCACCGCCACCAAGGCGATCACAACAAGCACAATATCAATAGCAGACATAAACTCCGCCCAACAAACCCAATCGAGCACCAATCAAAACCGCGATCAATCTTACCCCGCCACACACACCGGGCGCCCGGCGCCTTCTTGGGTGCTTCTCTCTTCCGCATATTCCATAATACGGCGCGCTGTCTTCCTGCTCACCTTTGAGTCATCACCGGCTAAGTATGCGTAAACGTTTCCCTTATTCAGGTGCAGAGCACGGCAGAGGCCATAGCGCGTTTCACCCGATTCCTCCAATGCTTCCAGCGTTTTCTTTCTCATCAGGGCGTTCACCCTTCTGTCGACCGTCGGCTTTTCCTTCACCGCTCTATACGCACGCCAAACGTTGGCATAACGATTAGGAAGTTTGTCCTCGGCGCATAGAGATGCCAGGCTACCCGTTTGGGCGTACAAGGACAAAACGCCTCGGTAACCCTCTTCCATCCACAAACCCTCGGATAAGCCCAGAACGTATTCGGCTTTACCCTGTGCCAAAGCGAGCAAAAACAGGGGCTCCGCCACGCGCGGCGCAACCGTCGTCGCTTGCTTAACCAGTTTTCTAAAACTGAGCGACTGCTGTCCGGATAGCTCTCGGCAATAGCCTTTTAAGAATCCCTCAAAGGTCAGATTCAACCGAGCACCTCCTTTTTGTATTGGCTGTATGCGCAGACCATCTCTTGATAACTCCGCTCCGAAGGCGACGACGCCAGCGCCTCGCCCTCGTCGAATATAAGCCGTTCGAGCAGTCCCCAATCAAGTCGGTCGACGAATGCCTGGCTATGAAGATCGACGATGTCGTTCGGGCGGTAGGCATAGAGCTTCATTACCGCCAGGTCCTCCAAGGATGGCGTAAAGTACCTGATAAAACGCGCCCCAATATCCAAGGGGATCAAACGATCTTCGTAATTGAATGGCATCTGATCACAATATGCCACCGCCATACCATTCACCTCGGGGTATCGAGCTATGATCTCGCGGAGGCACCTGTCTGCCTCAAACACATCGATGTCATGTGTAACCGAACGATTCGTCACATCGCTTAGCATGAAGGCGCCTCCTCCCACCAATACAACGCTCGGCCTGTCGTCTCTTGGACCTATTTCCAGCTCTGCCTCTTCGTCAATGCCCAACAGAGTCTGTTCTAAATCCTGCTTATACATAACAAATCCTATTATTATTCATCTTCAATAATACTATTCAGTCGCACGACAGGACCAACAGGATGCAAGAATTCCGCTCGTGGCGATAATCCCTACACCCTAGAAGTCCTAATGTGACAAACGCTAACTCTCCCAGCCGGCGCGGATTGTTGTTATGACATCGCCTAGGCGCTGGCCGAGGGCCGACAGATGTTGGAGCACTTCGCCGGGCGAAGCACCGTTGAGGATGCAGGTGAGCGCATACGACGCCAGAAAGATGGCCGCAAGCCCTAACGGGATGAGCACGATCATCGCCAATGTGCGCAAGCGCTGGCCCACACGGCGACGACGCGCACGACGCTTGTCGAACGCGAGCTCCTGCGCATATGAATCTTGCTGTACGGAATAGGCCTCTGGTGCCGATTCGCACCCGGGCACAGCTGCAGGTACAGCAGCGGGCACGACATTTTGCGCAAAGGGCTGGGCTGCCGCCCCTTGCATTTGCATCTCCATGAGTCGTTGCTGCTGACGCAGCATGCGCTCAGCTTGTTGCTGCGGAGTCTCAAGAAACAGGTCCATGTTGGCCTCCAAAGTCGGAGCATTCGACGCTTACGACCAGCATCCCGCACCGCCATGACCGCGACAACGCAATCGCCGGCAATAGCCACAAAGTTTCTTTTGCTCAAAAGCTGTCGAAAAGCTCAACAACTCCCCTACCAGCACTTTCTCTGAGCTTTTTTCGCCAGCAATCTTTTGGCCTTCCACCCTTACGCCAACTGACCAAAATCTAACCAAAAGCTTGACGAAAATTGTGGAGACCGGGACCCCACACAAAAAGTGCCGCCCCAAAGGGGCGGCACACAAACCAATCTATTAGCCAAAACTCGTTGGCAAGCCCGCGTCGTGGCGCCCCCCCCGCCCGGGGGTTGCGGCGGGGGGGGGGCGGGGGCCCGGGGGGGGGGGGGAGGGGGGGGGCGCCGGGGGGGCGGCGGGTGATTTTTTGGGGTAAGGGTTGGGGGGGGGGTGCGGACGTCCGGAGCGGTGAAACCAGCAGTTGCCCTGCGCTCCGTGGTCGGTGAGGACAGACTACATGCCCGCGAGACCGCGGGCGGCGGTGGCGCACATAAACGCCAAGGCTAAAATCACGAGCGAGCCCGCAATGTCTGCCAGCACGCCCATTGCACGACGCTCAAACAACCAGCTCTCAAAGTGCGGGGCGACGTTGCGCCAAACACGCCACAGCAAGATGCCCATACCGATGACGCCCGGGATATTGAGCAGTAGGATCTCGGAGCACAAAAGACCGATCAGGTTGCCGGCGGCAAAGCCCGCATCACCCTCGCAGTATTTGCGATAGACCATATACAGCATGTACGCCACAAACGGCTGCAAGCACGCAGAAATGAACGTGACCACCATCGAGGGGTCCTGAGAAAAGACATCGGTGAGTTTATCGACACTCGTGGCGTCCTTCGAAGCCAAGAACAAACCGATAACCACAAGGGGCACCACGCCCAAAATTACCTCGACCAGAGTAAATAACTTGGCAGTCAAATCCTCACTAGCCGAATTCAAATGAGGCGCCCACTCAGGATGAGCATGCGCCCCGACCTTCTTGTCCTTCTCAGCACGATCGGCCTTTTTACCCTCGGCAACCCGACGATCAGGATCCTTGCGAGTTCCCGCCGCAGCAACCCGAGCCCGAGACTTCTTACCCATACAAAAACACCCCATCAGGTAGTAGATAAACTAAAAGCCGCTACCCAGTGTACCCCCTAAACAACGGCGCCGCCCCAACCCGGAGCAAGCCCCGTCAACCAAATGGCCGCAACCCAATCCCTATACAAAACGTGCCGCCCCTATCGGGGCGGCACGCAAACTTCTTATCAGCTTTTCAGTAACGAGCACGCGACGACCCAAAGCGGGCCGGGAGGGCCGGACTACCTTCCCTCAACGCGACCCTGCGAAGCCGTGAGCGAGGAGGGAAGGTAATCCGGCCCTCCCGGCCCAGCTCACGCTAGCGCCACACGCTAGTAGTTCACCACCTGCTCTTCAAAGTACGCCTTGGGGTGGTTACACACCGGGCACACCTCGGGCGCCTCGGCACCAACGTGCAGGTGCCCACAGTTCAGGCACTTCCACACCTTCACGCCCTCGCGCTCAAACACCTCGCCCGACTCGATGCGCTCGACGAGTTTGTTGTAGCGCTCCTCGTGGGCCTTCTCGACGGCGGCGACACCGCGGAACTTCTCGGCGATCTCGACAAAGCCCTCCTCCTCGGCGGTCTTGGCAAACTCGTCGTACATCGTGGTCCACTCGTAGTTCTCGCCCGCAGCGGCATCACGCAAGTTGTCCAGGGTATCGGGGACGGCGCCATCGTGCAGATACTTAAACCACAGTTTGGCGTGCTCGGACTCGTTGCCGGCCGTCTCGGCAAAGATGTTCGAGATCTGAACGTAGCCGTCCTTCTTGGCCTTGGAGGCATAGTAGCGATACTTGGTGTGTGCCTGGGACTCACCGGCAAAAGCGGTCTCGAGGTTCTTCTTGGTTTGGGAATTCTCAAAATCCATAGGTGTACTTCCCTTCAACGCATGCCGCCCGTAGGCTTCGAGCGGCCTTGTCTTTAGGATGCCCTCATGCCGGAAATCTAAACCTTACAATCCTGTTCTTCAGATTTGCACAGGCTAGATGCTCAGCCAGCGATCGCCCTCGGCTCGGCAAAAGCCCTCACGCTCCAGATCGGCAAGAATACTTGCGACCAGCTCGCGCTCGACCGAATCTCGGCCGGCTGCCGTCTCCATCTCGTTAACGCCTGCAACAGCTTCATCAACCGTAATCCCCGCCGGCTGGCCATCGCGCGCTGCCAGCAACATACGCACGATATGCGCGCGCTTTTGGCGACGCGAGCCCTCAAACTTGGACTGACGACTATAGCCCGCCGACCGCCTGGACGGATTGGGCAACGTCTTTTTTAGATATGCACCGTAATCTAGCAACGCGTAATACCACGCGCGCGGCGTGTCGGCATCGTCTTGAGGCGCGGCAAAGGGCGCAATCTCATCCGCCGCCGCACCAGGGGCCGCCGGACAGGCGGCTTGGATCAGCGGCACCAGCTCGCGATCGGGAACGGCCGGCACATCGGGAAAGAAATGATGCAGAAAGACCGTGCGCACATTGGTCTCCAGATACACGCCTGGAAGATCAAACGCAAACGAACGGATGCCCTGCGCCGTTGCCGGGCCAATACCGGGCAGCGCGACCAGATTGTGCGTCTCGCGCGGAAACTCCCCGCCCCAATCCTCTACGACCCGTTGAGCGGCCCCATGAAGCGCCAGAGCGCGTCGGTTGTAGCCCATGCCCTGCCAAGCGTCCAAAACATCGGAAGGCGCGGCCTGGGCAAGCGCCTGCACAGTCGGAAAACGATCGAGCCACACCGGCATGCGCGCCTCCACACGCGGCACCTGCGTTTGCTGCAGCATGACCTCAGAAAGCCAAATGATGTACGGATCGCGTGTGCGGCGCCACGGAAGGTCGCGATAACGCAGGACCCCTTCCGAACGAATCATCGAACGAAAGGGGTCCTGAATCATGGCTATGCTCCTTATGCGGCGCTATTCCTCCCGGTAAGCGCACGCGCAGGTGGCGTACTCGGGAAACGCTTCGCGGTCGGCGAACTTGGGATCGACGGCTGGGAACTGGCGGTGAGCGACGATGTCGCCGAGCGAAACGGAATCGAGGTAGTCGCGCATCAACGCCTGAGCTCCGGCCCACAGGGGATGATAGCAGCACGCGCCCATGCGCGCACAGTCACCATCGGGCGCGGTGCAGTCGTTCATAACCATAGGACCCTGAACGGTCTCGACGACCTGGCGGATAGTGACGTCGTCCGGACTGACCTTGAGACGCATGCCACCGTGGACGCCACGCAGGCTCTCCACAATACCGGCCTGGACCAAACCGTGCTGAATCGAGCGGGCAAACGAATACGGGACATTGACCTCTTCGGCAGCGGTGCGAACAGAAAGCAAACACTCCGGATCCTCAGCAAGCATCGCCAGCATACGAAGGGCGTAATCAGTCTTCCTCGATATGTCCATTTTTCCCCTTTCAAGGAATACGAACAGCTCGAACGAGCTCCGGGGCCGAGCTTGTGTCGAGACGCTAAATGACCGCCAGGACATCCAAATGGTAAATCGGATATCCACTGAGTGCCGCGCTTGGAGCGAAATGCATCAGATGCGGCGCGCAGTGCAATTTAGTATAACCTAACCCCCTGTCTCGTAGAACAGGTGTTGCGCAACAAAGCTGTTGTTCAGACAGATATACTTATTAGATTTTACTTGCGTTCCCGAAGGCGCGAGGATTCTGGGCGAAGATGCACTAGGGCGATCGTTCTATCGAAACAAAGTGCATCAAACGCAAAAAGCCACGTCCGAAGACGTGGCTTAAATTGCGTTGGCGGGAAGTACGGGGCTCGAACCCGCGACCTCCGACGTGACAGGCCGGCGCTCTAACCAAACTGAGCTAACTCCCCAGGCAGACGTTCGCGTTTGTTTCCGCTCGCGTGCGCTGCGGGGATTAGTATACACAGAAGTCTGTCCGGCGCGCAACAACTTTTTTGAAAAAATTTTTTGGGTCCCTCCGGGAGGGTCTCCGGGGCTGAGGGCGGGGGTTAAGTTTGCTGCTCTACAGTCCTGCGCAAGACGGAAAGCACATTAAGTGCTTTCCTTTGCGTGCGGAACTCGCGACAAACTTAACCCCCGCCCTCAGCCCCGGAGACCCTCCCTGCCGTCACATTGTTCAATCAGTTTTGCGGGCGTGCGCCGCTGCGCGGCTAGCCCGCATGCTCCTCGGCGGGGTTGGTCTGATGGATCTTGTTGAACTTCCGCCTTTGGCTCAAATGGAAACGGGGGGACGCATCTGCATCCCCCGTTTTTGTTGTGATTACTCTAGGTCAATAAACTTAGTGCTTAGGATCTTGCCGTCTTTTACTAGCATTCTGGCCATGGTGGGGCCTCGGGTGCCTCTGGGGTAGCTGGCGCTGCCCGGGTTGAGGACTAAGCAACGGCCCACTTGGACTTCTTTGGTTACGTGGGTGTGGCCGTTGATGGCTACGTCTACGGATCCCACCGGAAGGTCTTCGCGGTAGTGGGCTACGGCGAATTTGAGGCCTTCGCAGGTAAAGAGCGCAAGACGGTCTACATCGGGGCCGTAGTCGCGGTAGTAATCGTTGTTGCCCAGGACCGCTCGCACGGGAGCGATAGTGCGTAGGTGCTCGTAGTCCATCTCTGACGTAAGGTCGCCGGCGTGGATAATCAGATCCGCGCCCTCAAGCTCATCCAGGAGCGCAGGCGAAAGATAGCCGTGGGTGTCCGAGATGATGTCGATGCGCTTGGCGCTTGCACTGTTCATGGGATCCCTTCCGCAAAAAACGATTCGGCAGATACATACAAAAAAGGCCCCACGGGTCTACAGGGCTGCGGGGCCAGTGTGCTAGAGACTCAGGGCCTTCTTGAGCGGCACGACGCGGCGGCGCGAAACCGGCACGCGTTCGTCGACGCCCGTAATGCCCAGCTGGATGGCGCCCGAGGGCACCGTCTCGACGTCCGTGACGCACGCCAAGTTGACGATATAGCGGCGGTGAACACGGAAGAAGCCAAAGTCGCAGAGCTTGGCCTCAAACTGCGCCAGCGAGGTCGTCGACAAAAAGCGATCATCGACGGTATAGATGCAGGAGTAATCGTCCTTGGCCATGATAAAGCGAATGTCGTCCACGGGAATGAGCACCTTGCGGCCGCCCTTTTCCACCGGGATACGCTCGATGGTCACCTTGCTGTCCGTAACCGGCTTGGCGCGTTGCATGACCTTCTCGATCGCGCGATCCAAGCGAGCTTCCTCGACCGGCTTCATCAGATAATCGACGGCATCCACGTCGAATGCCTCGACCGCATGGTCACTATACGCAGTCACAAACACGATCGCCGGCGGATTTTTGAGCTTATGCAGCGCCTCGGCAAGTTGCAGGCCCGAGGCACCGGGCATCGAGATATCGAGAAACACGACATCCACGCGACTTT
Source organism: uncultured Collinsella sp. (assembly GCA_900549535.1). GTDB lineage: Bacteria > Actinomycetota > Coriobacteriia > Coriobacteriales > Coriobacteriaceae > Collinsella. The sequence goes on from UROR01000012.1 coordinate 12,466, forward strand.
CCATAAGCATCTCGATGGCGGAGCGGACGCTCGACGCCTCCGTGATCGTGCCGATCTTGCCCGTTTGCTCGAGCAGGAAGCGAAGCTCCGAGCGAGCCGGCGCCTCATCATCCACAATCATCGCACGCAGCATAGGGATAAAACCTTTCGTCAACTAACTACGCCGGGCATCCGTCGCATGACGTTGAGCCCGTAGCCTTTTATTTTACTCTTGAATGTCAAAGATGCTCTCTGACAAATCAAGATGAAGGAGCACTTTGGTGCCCTTGCCCGGCGCCGATTCGACACGCGTATAGGAGTGCGGCCCATAAAAGCGATGGATGCGCTCCGAAATATTGTGCATGGCCACACCGGCGCCGCCACCCTGGGGAGAGCTGGCGTCGGGACGGGCAGAGCGCTCGTCAAACAGTCTGGCGGCGGTACCCTCATCCATGCCCACGCCATTATCGGCCACGGCAATCAAGATTGCATCCTCGCCGTCTTGGTGAACGGTCACGTCGATCCTCAGGGCGTCGTCATCGCCCATACCATGACGTACGGCGTTCTCGACAATCGGCTGGATCACGAACGCCGGCACCAGCGTATCTTCCACGTCCTCGGACACATCGAACGTCGCAAGCACGCGGTCCTCGCCAAAGCGGGCCTTCTCAAAGGTAAGGTAGCGCTTGGTCTGTGCAACCTCGCGCGAGACCGGAATAAGCGATCCCGAGTTGTCGAGCGTGGCACGATAGAACGATGAGAACTCACGAAGCAGTTCGCGGGCCCGCAGCGGGTCGGTGCGCGTAAACGATGCAATGGTGTTCAGCGTGTTGAACAGGAAGTGCGGGTTAATCTGCGCCTGCAGCGCACGCACCTCGGCGCGCGCCGTGAGTTCCTTTTGCACCTCGAGCTCGTGGATGGCGAGCTGCGTGGACAAGATCTCGGCAAAGCCCGAGGCAAGCGCATACTGGGTACGGTCGACGGCGCGCGGGGTCTTGTAGTAGAACTTGAGCGTGCCGACGGTACGATCGCCCACCTTGATGGGGGCGATAATGCCGGCGGGGACTTGGTTGTGCGAGCCGTCCGAGCCCACGACATCCACCATACGGTTGAACGACTGCACGATGCCATGTTCGATAACGTAGCGTGTGGCAAGCGTGTGGATGGGAGTATCGGGCAGCAGTTTTTCCTCAAACTCGCCCGCGCAGGCCAACACGTTGCCCTCGTCGGTGATGGCCACCGTCATGGCGCGCGTCTCGGGCAAAATGCGCCGGCACACCAAACGCGCCGACTCCTGCGTCAGACCGCCCTTAATGTCCTCGAGCATGGCCGAGGCCACCGAGAGCGTCTCCTCGGTGTACTGGGAGCGCACCGAATCGGGATTGAGCGTCAAAAAGATAAAGATGCACAGAAAGATGCACAGCAGCGCGCAGGCAATCACCGTGGCGATCGGCTCGATACCGGTCACCAAGGCAAAAATAAAGTACACCAGCACGCAGATGGCGCAGGCAACGGCAATGATGCGAAAGATTGATATTGAACTATCGCGCTGGGCGCGGCGGTCGATCATTCGGCCCCCTCCAGGATACTGATCAGTTGTGCGTCACGCCAAAGTTCGTCCATGATCTTGGGCCAGAAACTCTGAAAACGCAGGTAGCTTGCGGCGTTTTGGCGGGCATAGGTCTTGGCCTCGTCAATGCCATGGCGCCAGATGCGCAGATACCCCTCGTGCTCGCGGGTAAACATGCTGCGGACCATGGCGGTCTTGCGCACGCGATCGTCGAGCTCGCGCGAGATCCACGGACCCGGATAGGGCATGAGCGATGCCGCCGTAACGGGAATGAGCTCCTTTTGGTGCGCGGCGAACGTCAGCTTGGCCCGCTCGTAGTACCAGCGGTACACGTCCTGCATAAAGCGCGGCGAGCGCTTCTCGGACTCTGGCGGCAGGTGGCGCACGGTCCACTCGTTATCGAACCACACGTCGTAGCCAAACATGCGCATGTTAAACAGGTAGTCCAGGTCCTCGCCGCGGGTGATAAACGGGTCGAAGGCCACGCGGGTAAAGGCGCGGGCGTGCAGGGCCATCAGGCCGCCGCACACGTAGTTGGAGCGCGAAATACGGGTACCCGAAAGCGCCTTTTTCATCCAGCGATTGAACTCGATACGCTTGGTCCACCAGCGATGGCAAATGCCCACCTTGTCCGTGGGAGCCAGCGGCGACCCGTCGCGATCGTAAAAGTAGCCGCTCTTGACCAGAATCGGCAGGCCCTGACGCGTCTGCTGACCCAGCGCATAGGTCGCGCGCTTCATAAAGTCGGCATCGATGACGGTCTCGTCATCATCCAAAAAGACAACCGCGTCGTGCCCCAGCACCGCCGCACAGGCAAGACCCATGTTGCGGATAGCACCGTAGCCGCGCAGGCTCACGCACTCGCCCGAACCCTTGGGCGCGATCTGCGCCACGCGGTCGGCAACACGCGAAGCCTGAGTATTGGTAACGATGGTGACCTTAAGCGTGGGATGAGCATTAACGATTTCGTGCACGCGATGGGATACGTCGGCCGTGGCAGAAACCGGACAGACCACCAAGAGAATGATGCGCGGAATGTCGCGCACCTGTTCGAGCGAAGTCAGGCAGCGATCGAGTTCCGGGTTGGCGGCATTGAGCGACGTCGAGTGATCGTAGGTGCCGGGAGCGTTTGCTTGGGTATCATCGCCCGCCCAATATGTTGGGATCACAACCGTGGCGTTCATACCTTTACCCTCCTTGCAACACAAAAACGGGGCGCCGCCAAACACAGGCGACGCCCCGCGACCTAGCTGGTTCCATCATACCCACTTGGGCTAAACATTGTTCGGAAGTCAGAATGATTTATGCAGCTACTTCCAAAAGAGTACTGCAGATAGGCACAAATGCTGTACTGAGCCCGGTTGCCTTACGCCGCCGCCTGAGCCATGCGGGACAGACGGACCAGCAGCACAAAGCCAACAACCAGCAGAACGCCAATAGAAAGGACGCCCAGCGACGGGTTGCCGGTCAGGGAGGTGACGACCGACACCAGGAAGGTGCCCATAACGCTTGCGTAACGGCCAAAGATATCGAAGAAGCCGTAGTACTCGTTGGACTTTTCCTTGGGGATGATGCGGCCAAAATAGCTGCGGCTGAGCGCCTGCACGCCACCCTGGAACAAGCCGACCAAAATGGCGAGCACCCAGAACTCAAAGGCGGTCTTTAAGAAAAACGCGGCAAAGAGCACGATGCCCATATAGGCGGCGACGGCCACCAAGATCATATTGAGTGTGCCCACGCGACCGGCGAGCTTGCCGTAGATGATGGCGGACGGGAAGGCCACAAACTGCGTAACGAGCAGCGCCAGCACCAGCTGGGTCGAATCGATGCCAAGAGCCGATCCGTAGCTGGTTGCCATGGAAATAACCGTGTGCACACCGTCGATGTAGAAGAAGAACGCGATCATGTAGACCAGCACGGTCTTGTTGTGGGCGATCTCGCGCATGGTGTGTCCGACCTCGGAGAACACGCCGCCCACGATGTGGCCGATGGTGTCCTGGGGACCGCGCTCGCGACCGTACTTTTGCTTATAGGTGCGAATGAGCGGCAGGGTAAAGATGAGCCACCAGGCACCGGTGATGACAAACGACAGACGCGTTGCCAGCATGGTGGGGACGCCAAGAGCGGGGCCACCCATGATAAGCGCCAGGCAGATGATGAACGGCACGGTGGAACCGATGTAGCCCCAGGCATAGCCCGAACTGGACACGGCATCCATGCGCTCGTCGGTGGTAATGTCGGGCAGCATAGCGTCGTAGAACGTCATAGAAGAGTTAAGGCCGATGGTGCACAACACGTACACGGTCAAAAATGCCGTGGCGGACATGGGGATAGCCTGCGCCAGGCAAAGAACCAGGCCCGTGAGGAAGAAGCCCAAGAAGAACTTGATCTTGTTGCCGGCATAGTCGGCAAGCGCGCCCAGGATGGGCATGAGCATGGCAATGACCAGCGAGGCGATCGTCTGCGCGTTGCCCCAGGCGATCACGAGGTCGGCCGAGGAAGCGCCGGTATTGATTGCATTGAAGTAGATGGGCACCACCGAGGTATTGAGCAGCACGAGGGCCGAGTTGCCCACATCGTACATAACCCAGTTACGCTCGAGCTTGGTGTATTTCATGGACAGGGCCCCTTCGTATTCGCCCGATATGCAGTTAGTTCATCGTACCCCAATTGTCCAGAGGCGCCGGTAAGGATTCGGCAAAGGGGCACGCACGGGCCCTATTCCTCGCGGTCGAACTCCTCATCGGCATTGAGCGCGCGACCGCTGTAGTTGACGTGACTGGTCACGGCATCCATGTCACCGGTCTCGATAAAGCGGGCGACCGTGCACTCGTAATCGACCAGCGCGCGGTCAAAGACCTCGGGGAAGCTCTCGGTCGAGACTTCATCAGTAAAGGGGTTCTTCCATGCCAAGTGGCCCAGGTTGCCGGTACGCTCGGGCAGCTCGGTCGTCACGCGGTGCGCAAGGCCGTCGAGCAGCGAATAATCGTGCACCAAGCCCTCGAGCAGGGCAATCGCGCGCGTCTTGGCCGAACCGGCCGGCTCGATAGTGCGGTAAAGCAGCTGCATGTCGGCTACGGCACCGGCGTACTCCCCCGCCGGGATGTCGATACCGTACACGCGCCCGGCGACGTAGCTCATCAGCACGCCGGCAACGCGATTGATGCGGTCGGTAGTGACGATCTCGCCCGCCGGCGGATAATCCTCGACCGTTGCCCCATCGCGCTTGAGCTGCAGCATCAGCACGTCCAAGTCGCTTTCGAGCACGGCGTGAACTTGACTGCCCGAAGCCTCGAGCTCGGGGTCGGACTTAACAATGCCAAACTGCTGCTCGTAGACAAAGGGATGGGCATTGCGGTCGAGCACATAGTGCGACAGCAGGCCCAGCGCAAACGCGCGACCCAGATTGGCATCGCGCGGCTGCAGGTGCGACACGCCGTCGCGCAGGCACGAGAACTGGCGCGACATGCGCGAGCGGTGCATGACCTGAGCAAGCGACGTACAGTCGGAAATGCGCGGCGTGAGCATGTGGAAGAAAAACGGGTCGGGACCCTGGTTTCCCAGGATAAAGGCGATGCGCTCCTCGTCGGACGTAATAACGCCCTGAGGCAGGCGCTCAATGCTTTCCTCGCCAAACAGATGATGGGTGATAAGCGCGGGCATAATGATCCTTTCGATTTCATTCGATGCAATCCATTATGCCCACCGCACAGTCATGCCAAACCTGCAACGGCAAACGATGGCGCACCGACCCTTACGCAAGCCCCAAGTGCGACTTGACCTCGGCGGCGCGACGGCGAGACACGGGCACCGTCGAGCTCACGCGGTCGAGCCGAAGCTCCATCAGACCCGTGGAGCCGATCTCGACATTGTGCACGTCTTCCAAATTGACCAGATAGCTGCGATGGACGCGGATAAAGCCCTCGGAGCCCAAGCGACGCTCGAGCGAGGAAATCGACTCATTGATCAGATACGTCCCCTCAGCGCAGACCGCATTGCAAAAGTCGGCGCGCGCCTCAAAGTAGCAGACGTCCGAAACGGGGATGAACACCTTTTTACCTCCGCGGTCCACCGTCAGGCGAAGGGGCTGGCGCGGGGCATGGACAACACGGCGGACGCCCAAAGCGGTTTCGATCTTGTCGAGCGCCTTTGACAGGCGCGCATCCTCGACCGGTTTGACGACATAGTCGACGGCGTCGAGGTTATACGCGTCGGCCGCATACTCGGCAAACGCCGTCACAAACACCACCACCGGCGGGGTCTTTAGATTTTGCAGGGTCTCGGCAAGCTCAATTCCCGAGCGCCCGGGCATCGTGATGTCCAAAAACAGCACGTCGGGCTTGTTCGACAGGATCGACTCCACAGCCTCGGTGACATTGCCCGCCTCGGCAATATTGCCCACACGCGCATCCTTTTCCAACAGATAGCGTAGTTCGGCCCTAATAGGAGGCTCGTCATCAACCACCAAGATGTTCCAGCCCTCGGACATATGCGCTTCCTCTCTTCTCAATACATTCGCGTGCTACACCGTCAACGGCGTCGGCTCATGCGGCTCGCCGTTCAGCTCAACGATGACCTGCGTCCCCACGCCCTCCTGGGACTTCACGCGCATGCCAGAGTCTTCTCCGTAAAAGAAATGGATGCGCTGAAGCACGTTGAAGAGCGCCAGACCGCACCCTCGCTTGATGGAACCGTCGGCGGTAATGCTCTCGGGCTCCTCTCGGCGATGCTGCTCAAACAGGTGCGCGCAGACTTCTTCGCTCATACCGATGCCGTCGTCTTCGACGATGATCTCCAAACCGTCATCGGTCTCGAAAGCCCTAACGTGAATAGAAAGCGGCTCGGTCTCGCGCTGCGCGTGCTTGATGCAGTTTTCGAGCAACGGCTGCAAGATAAACGGCGGTACCAGGCTGTCGCGCACCTCAAAGTCGATGTCGACCGAAACGCGCAGACGGCCGTCGCCATAACGAGCCTGCATAAGATTGATATAGCGAGTGCCCTGTTCCACCTCGTGCTCGAGCGTGGTGAGCGTATCGGAATCAGAAAGCGTCTGACGATAGTAGTTGGAAAAGTCGATCAGCAGCGATCGCGCCTTGTCGGGCTCGGTTCGAACGAGCGACACGATCGTGCTAATGGTATTGAATAGAAAATGCGGGTCGACCTGCGACTGCAGGGCGCGAAGCTCAACGCGGGCCGTGAGCTCGTCCTGGCGCTCGAGCTCAAAGCTGGCGAGTTGCGTGGAAATGAGGTCGGCAAAACCCGAGGCAAGGGCCGTCTGGCGCATATCAATGCTGCTCAGGCGGGGGTAATACAGCTCGAGCGTGCCCACGCAATGCCCGCGCACGGTAAGCGGAGCGACAATGCCGGCGCGCAGACGGGGAAAATAACCGCCCGTCTCATTGGATGTGTCACGCGAAAACACGCTCTGCTCGCCCGTCTCAATCACACTGAGCGTGGTCTTGAGCACGACCGGGGTGCCGGCGGGGCACTTTGCCGAGTCCTCGCCCCAGCTTGCCAACACCTGTTTGCCATCGGTAAAGCAGATGGCAGAGGCGATGGTCTCGGACAGGATAATTTTAGAGGCGCCCAGGGCCGCTTCGGGCGTAAGGCCGCGCGACGTGTAGGCGAATATTTTTGATGCGATGGCGAGCGTACGGTCGGTTGCGCTCGATGTGAGGTCGTCGGGGACCACAAAGACATACGAGAAAAAGAAGCACAGCATGACCATGCCGGCAATAACGACAACGCCCGGAACGGGATTGGGGTTATCGGTTAAATCCCAGATAAGCAGCAGGATAAGCGCCGGAACGACAACGCCGAGCAGGATGGCCTGGACCACATGCTGGGCCGTACGAAAGACCTTGGTAGAGTTGTAGCTCTTGCCCAGAATCAGCCTGTTTAAATCCACCGTCATCCCCTTTTATCTATCGCACCCATAGCAATAAAGAGGGCCGCAAGCGACCCTCTCCATTGCATTATGCAATCAAAAACTGTGTTTTACATCCAGCCATCGACAAACGGTATCTTAGGCGCTGTATTTGTTGGCCTCGCCAAAGGTGCCAGCCTCGACGATCCAGCCATCCTTCATGATGACGTCCATGTTGTCGGTGTTGAGCACGTGGATGTCGGCGGCGACGGCACCGGTGACGACCAGCCGGGCGGCGCACTTGCCGGCCTCGATGGAACCGGTCTCGTCCTCGATGTGGCACATCTTGGCACCGTTGAGGGTGGCGCAGGTGATGGTCTCGACCGGGGTGAAGCCGATCTTGTCGACGAACTCGTACATCTCCTCGATGGAGCAGGTGCCGTACGGGGTGACGAAGGAGAAGGAGTCGGAGCCGATCGTCATGACAACGCCGCGCTTCTTGGCCTCGCGCAGGCAGTCGTAGTTGCGCTGCAGCTCCTTCTCGACCAGGGTGCCCTCGTACTTGTCGTGCAGCTCGGGGACGTAGACGGGCGGATAGGTGGCGTACCAGGTGGGCAGGAAGGCGATCGTCGGGGTGAAGAAGGTGCCCTGCTCGGCCATGAGGTCCATGGTGCGCTCATCGATATCAAAGCCGTGAATCAGCTGCTCGCAGCCAAAGCGAACGGAATCGTAGGCAGCGGCGTGGTTGTTGTAGCAGTGGCTCCACACGGGGATGCCGACCATCTTGGCCTCTTCGACCACGGCCTGAATCTCCTCGGAGCAGTAGTGCTGGTCGCGGCCGGAGTCCCAGCGCCAGATGCCGCCACCGGTAGCCCAGATCTTGATGGCATCGGGGTTCTCGCGCAGGCGACGACGGACGGCCTTGCGCAGATCCCAAGGACCGTCGACCTGATCGCCCCAGGGGTGCGATTCCTTGTTGAGCTCCTGGCTGCAGTGGTGAGAGTCGCCGTGGCCGGCAACGCGGCAGAAGCCAAGGCCGGTGGCCAGAACGCGCGGGCCCTTGAAGACGCCCTTGTCGATGCAGTCACGGATCTGGATACCAAAGCGGCCGATCTCGCAGACGGTGGTGAGGCCGTGGGTGAGGCAGTCGTAGGCCTGCTTGACGGCGACGGCCTGCTTCTCGAGGAGCGGTTGCATGACCCAGTCGGTGTCATCGTCGGTCAAGTTGCCCGAGAAGTGCAGGTGGGTGTCGATCAGGCCGGGAAGGACGGTCTTGCCGGCGGCGTCGATGACCTCAACGCCCTCGGGAAGGTCCTGCATGGCGCCGGCGTACTCGATCATGCCGTTGTCGTCGACGAGAACGAGGGAGTTCTCGACCGGCTCGGCACCGGTACCGTCGATGAGCTTGCCGCCAACGATTGCATACTTAGTGGACATGGTTCCTCCTTATGGATCCATATAGTGGGCGAGGCCGTGTTGGGTTAAGGCCTCACAAAGCTACCCAAGTGGCGCCGGGTTCGGTGCGCGGAAGAGAGGGTCCCGCGCACCTGATCCGCCCCGGCTCGGCGTTACTTTTTGCGGGAATTGGTGAAGGCCATGAGAGCCAGGCCGACGGCCAGCCAGCCGATCACGATGCTCCACTCCACCATGTTGAGGGAGGCGGGAGAGAACGGAATCACGAGCAGGCCGATGATGATGGCGCAGGCAGCGATGGCGAGGCCGATGCCAAACTTGCCGCCGGGCACCTCGTAGGGACGAGGCAGGTCGGGCTCGGTGAAGCGCATGCGCAGGCAAGCGAGGGCGACCATGCCACAGGAGAAGATGAAGGCGAGAGCCGACACGTTGGTCAGAGGGATGAGCATGTTCTTGCCCAGGAACGGACCGACGACGGTGATGACGCCCAGAACGACGCAGGCAAGCTTGGGAGCGCCGGACTTGGGGTCGACCTCGGCGAACTGCTCGGGCAGCTGGCCCTTGCGGCCCATGGCGAGCATGATGCGGCTCGTGGCGCCGTAGAAGGAGTTCATCGGGCCCATGGGTCCAAGCGTGGCGATGACGAGCATGGCCAGGTACAGAAGCATGTTGATGCCCTTGAGGCAGGCGAGCGCGGGAACCGGGCTCTTAACAAACTCATGCCAGTCGAGGATGGTGCCGAACGAGTAGATGCAGACCATGTAGAAGCCGCCGGCGGCCAGCAGGGCCAGGGAGATGATCTTGCCGAACTTGTTCCAGTTGAGGCCCTCGGCTGCTTCCTCAGCCTGCTGAGGAATGGTGTCGAAGCCGGCGTAGAAGAACGGGGTCAGAACCAGGACCGACACGATGCCGGCAAACAGGCTGGTGCTCTCGGTAGCGGCCTTGCCGCCGCCAGCGCCGGTGACCTGGGAGAACACGGGCATGGCGTTGTCCGGCGAGCCGGTGAACAGCGAGACGCCCATGGCGAGCAGCATGCCGCAGAGCAGGGCCTTGGTCAGGAAGGCCTGGAGCTTGGCGGCCGAGCTGGCACCGCGGAAGTTGAGGAAGATGACGTAGACTGCAAAGCCGAGCGCGATCAGCGTCGGGAACAGGTAAACGTCGGCCCCCAGGATGGTGTAGAGCTTGACGGCGCGCAGCCACTCAAGGCCGGGCAGGCTGCCGAACATCTCGGACACGAGGGTCGAAATGGCGATGGCCTCCCACGGGCACAGGATGCCGTTGCCCAGGGCCAAAAGCCATCCGGTGATGTAGCTCAGCGTACGGCCAAAGCTACGATCGACATACTCGACGATGCCGCCCGAGATGGGGATAGCAGCTGTGAGCTCACCGAAAACAGCTCCGACGGGCACGAGGAAGATTGCACCCAAGAGGAATGCGATCATAGCGGGAACGGGACCGCCGCCCACGACCATCCAGTCGCCGACCTGCAGAACCCAACCGGTGCCGATGATGGCACCGAAACCGATGGTGAAGAAGTTCCAGAGCGAAAGCGTTTTCTTCATGCCACCGTCACCCTCGACTGCAACTTCTGCGTTCTTGTCCGCCATTGTTCCCCTCCTTTCCTTTTTGACGCCCTTTGGCGTCACCCCTTGCGCGGTCCGTTTTGCCGCGCGCTTTTATTCCATGGCTTTAAGATACGGCCTTGGCGCAGCAGCTCCGCTTGTAGCTCGACCGAAGGCAGAACTGCAAAACGAGCGGCGCCGTTTTTGGGACGAACGGCACGGTTTGACGCTCATTGTTGCCGCCCGTCCGACGGGCGTACGCTCATCGGACGCATATAGAGATGTTTTTGAGGCCGTGTGTTTTGCGCCTTTCGTACCGTTTACCGAGCTTTTGACGCGCAGACCCATTTGTTGCACATCTTTTTTGTAGGATGGACAGGTTATACATGAGACAAGGCGGTACGAATGGCATACGGATACAACGACGGTGATCAACGGCGACAAAGCGTTCGCCTTGCTGGCCGTACCACGCCTACGCCCAGAAGTGCCACGAGCAGCAATCCGCAACGCCTCCAAGAGCAACCCAGACCTTCGTCTCGGCAGCAGTCAAGCAGAACACGGCAGAGTGGCCGTCTGAGCACGGGCACAAGCGCGCAGCAAGATAGCCGCTTGGGCGCGCGCACTCGACAGCGTCAGGCCGAGGTTCCGCAACTGCGCCGCAACGGCGCACGTCAGCCCGGCAGCCATATCAACCGCTTCTTTTCGCATCCCCAAGGCGGACGCGACGGCAAGCCCTACCGCTCGACATCGCACGCGAATGCCACCGCCCTGCCGGCTCGTCGACTTCGCCTCGCACTGTGCTCTATCCTTACCTGTCTGGTCTTTGTGCTTATGAGCTCCTGTATGTCCCACGGGTCGGCCGGTCTCGAGCCCACCGCCGAAGACAAGCTGCTCAAGGCCCCCGTCGCACCCGGTTATTCTTTCGCCTTTTCGACCCCACGCTCGCAATGGCAAGCCGGCACGATGCCCCATATCTATCAGATCGACCCTGCGTGGTCGGAGCTGCCTTACGCCGGCGGCACCATCCGCCAAAATGCCTGCGGGCCCACGTGCCTCACCATGGTCTACATCTTTAAGACGGGACGCACCAATATGACCCCCGTCGATATGTGCGCGCTTTCCGAGACGGGCAATTACGCCCCCACCGGCGCAACCGAATGGTCGTTTATGACAAGCGGCGCGTGGCAGTTGGGCCTCAACGGAACGGAACTCCACAACGATCGCGACTCGATGACTCAGGCGCTGCGTTCGGGAGCACCCGTTATCGCCGCCGTTCGGCCGGGCACCTTTACCAGCGTTGGACACTACATTGTGCTTTACGGTATTGACGACGCCGACCAGATTGGCGTCTACGACCCCAACTCGGCCAGCCGCAGCGCCCGCCGCTGGGGCGCCGTAGAAGTCCTTAACGAAGTCGAAGCCATGTGGGCCTACTACTAGTCATTGGGGACAGACTTAAATGAGTGGTCGTTGGGGACAGCCTGGGGGTGCGGACAAAAAGTTGGACCGAGTCCGGTCCAGATTGGAGTCCGCATGGGTACGAAAGAAGACGCGATTGCGCTCTACGCTGGGGGATATACTTACCGCCAGATAGAGAGGATGCCCGGCATGCCCTCGAGGATGACGCTGTGGCGATGGGTCAACGGCCGCCACGACGGGGCGCCTGGCGCCGAGGCGGACGGGAGGCGTACGGGCATGGCGAAGCGCGGGAACGGGAAACCGCGGCTCCCGAGGGTCGTGGGCGACGGGCCGACGTACCCCGACATCGACCCGGAGGACAAGGACGCCCTGATAGAGCGCCTGCAGCTGGAGAACGACATCCTCAGGGGAACGCAGGAAGTTTTAAAAGGACGCGCCCTTGGCTCTTCGACGAACAGGGAGAAATCCGAGCTGATCGAGTGGCTGAGGGCGAATACCGCGAGACCCTTGAGCGAACTCACCGCTTCCTTGAGGATATCGAGGAGCTCCTATGAGTACTGGCGCACCCACCTGCACGACGTCGGCGCCCGCGAGGAGATCGGCGACGAGGTCGAGCGCGTGTTCCGCGAGGAGGGCGGCTGCGCCCGCGGCTACCGCTTCGTCCACGAGGAGCTGCGCAGGGAGGGCGTCCGCGTCTCCGAGAAGATCGTGCGCGACGTGATGAGGGGGCGAGGCCTCGTGCCCGCCTACAGGAGGAGGCCCAGGAGGTACAGCTCCTACGCCGGCGAGACCGACGAGGCGCCCGCCAACATCCCGCTCGACGAGGAGACCGGCGCCCACGACTTCCGCGCCGCCGCCCCAAACGAGAAGTGGGTCTCCGACATCACCGAGTTCAGGCTGCCGGACGCGCCCAAGGTGTACCTCTCGCCGATCGTCGACCTGTTCGACTCCAAGCCCGTGGCCTGGTCGATCGGCCTGCACCCTGACCACCTGCTCGCCGACTCGTCGCTGCTGAAGGCGTGCGCGACGCTCCGGCCGGGCGAGCACCCGTTCTGTCACACGGACCGCGGCTGCCACTACCGCTGGCCCGGCTGGAAGCGAATCTGCGCCGAGCACGGCGTCGTGCGCTCGATGTCGAGGAAGGGCCGCTCGCCCGACAACGCCGCGGCGGAGGGCTTCTTCGGCAGGCTCAAGAACGAGTTCTTCTACGGCCGGGACTGGCGCGGCGTCGCGGCCGCCGAGTTCATGGAGCGCCTGGACGCGTGGATGAGGTTCTACAGCGAGGGTAGGCTGAGGGCGTTCAGGGATAACGGCAAGATTGCCTACGACACCATTGACAACAGGAGGAGACGCCTGGGGCTGGCAGTCTAGGTGGTACGAAAAATTGTCCGCACCCCCACTTAAATGACCAGTCGTTGGGGGGACAGTCTCTATGTGCCGGCAGTTTGGGACGATCCTTTGATGTCTGATGCCCCCAGAGGGGTGAAGTAATACAGCTGGGTCTGTCTTTTAGGGCTTTGGTGTTCCGTCCCTTTATGTTTCACAAGGATCGTCGCATGCGCATTTACGCGCATAGCCTTGCGCGACAATGCGCATAGCCGCGCAAACATCTGCCAACTATGGCTAAATAATGACCGATAAGCAAATAAATACGCAAACACGAGCAGATACGCGCGCAATTGTGCGACTATAGGTTTGTTAGAAATGAAGGACTTCCGATGACTCAGGAGGCACATCATGGCAGATTCCAAACAGGCTCCGCTCGACGCCGAGGCAGCCGCAAAGGCGGCGTTTGCCTCGGTCCAGAATCAGCCGTTCCCAAACGACATCTTTACGGCTCCCGAGCTTCGCTGGGCAGTGATCGGGTGCGGTGTTATCGCCAACCAAATGGCCCAGTCCCTCGCGCTGGCCGGCCGCAAGCTCGCGGGTGTCGCCAACCGTACGCTTTCCAAAGCCCAGGCTTTTGCCGAGCAGTATGGCGTCGAGAAGGTGTACGAGACGGTCGAGGACCTCTACGCCGATCCGAACATCGACGCAGTCTATATCACCACGCCGCACAACACGCATATCACCTACCTGCGAGCCGCTCTGGCAGCTGGCAAGCACGTGCTTTGCGAGAAGGCCATTACCCTCAACTCCGCCGAGCTCGACGAGGC
>UROR01000013.1 GCA_900549535.1 uncultured Collinsella sp.
CGAAGCTACTCGACCTTATGGGGGTGGCGAAGATGCAGTTCGTCATTCCCGTGTACCAGCGAGTTTACTCGTGGAGCGAAAAAGAGTGCGAGGTGCTTTGGGATGACGTCATGCGCGCTGGCCGTGATGGCGTATCGCACTTCGTGGGGTCGATGCTCTATATCCCCGAGTCCGAGAGCTCTGCTACAAGTATCTCGCGCGTGCTTCTGATTGACGGACAGCAGCGCCTGACGACGTTTTCGTTGATGATTGCCGCCTTGGCTGACTATCTGGAGAGTAATCCCGACAAGGCTAGCTTCCTTGGCGATCTCAAGATTTCGGCGCTGCGGAAGAACTACCTCTTTAACGATGATGACTACAACGGTCTGGCGCGTTATAAATTGGTGCTCTCGCAGGACGATAAAGAGACGCTGTTCTCCATCGTGTCTGGGTCTCCCGTGCCGGATGAAAAATCGGATCGCATTGTCGAGAACCACGCGTTCTTCTGTGAAAAAATGCGCGGGAAATCATTCGATCCGGCAAGGCTTTGGGCAGGGCTAAACCGTGTACAGGTCATCGACACTAAACTCACCGCTGGCGTTGATAATGCCCAGCTCATATTTGAGTCTATGAACTCCAAGGGCAAGCCGCTCACGCCTATTGACCTCATTCGGAACTACGTCCTTATGTCGCTTCCCAACGACGAGCAGACCAAGCTTTACGAGGGTTATTGGCATCCGCTCGAGCGCTTGTTCGGAAAAGGCGGCGAAGAAGAGTTCAATGCATTTATCTGGTACTGGTTGTGGCTCAAGGTTCCCAATAGGATGCCGAAGGAAAACGAGGCCTACTACGAGTTCAAACGCTATTTCGCTGACGACTACGATGGTGACACCGAAGGCCTGCTTAAGGAGCTGCGCGGGTATGCACATAGATACGCCAGTCTGTTCCTTGGTAAGGAGAAGGACGACGGACTGCGCCGAGTGTTCGGCAGAATCGTAAGCCTTGACGTGAAGCAGATAAGGCCCCTCTTAATGTTGCTTTATTCGGTTTACGAGGGGAATGGACTAGACCGCAATGCGTTTTTACGTATCTGCGAGACTATCGAGTCGTTTCTTTTCAGGCGAGCGGTTTGCGGCAGACTTACTACGGGCCTAAATAATTTCTTTGCCGGCATGTATCGCAATCTCGAGCAGCAGGACGATATCGAGGAGTACGTTACGGCGATGCTCCTTATCCACAGCAGCGGTATGACCGCATACTTTCCGACAGACGGGCATTTTGCCGAGGAGTTTAAGACGCGTGACTGCTACAATCGCTTCTCCAAAAAGCGCTATTACCTGGAACGCATGGAGAACTGGCACCACCCGAAGGAGCCCATCTCAGCCGACGATTACCAGATCGAGCACATCATGCCCCAGACGATTGATGATGAGCACGGCTGGAAGGAATCGCTTGGTGAGAACTGGGAAGACGTCCACGACAGGCTGTGCAACAACTTGGGAAATCTTACGCTGACGGGCTACAACCAGGAGTACTCAAACCGGTCGTTCTCGGACAAGCTCAATCTGCCTGACGTCGGATTTAAGTGCAGCCCGCTCTACCTAAACAAATCGATTGTCTCGCATGAAAAATGGGGTGAGGAAGAGATTGGGCAGCGCGCGGACGAGCTGGCGAAAGAAGCGTGCGAGATATGGAAGTATCCCGACCTTCCGGCAGACGTCGTCGACAAGTACCGTCCTTCTCGTGGGGAGTCTGACGAGGCTCCTGTCTGGACTCTGCAGGAGAACCACCCCACCTTTGCCGAAGGTGGGCTCAACCAGAAGCTTTTCGATGAGGTGCGCGAGTCCGTTCTGAGTGGTAACCCTTCGTGGGAGTCCTACATAGCTAAGTACTATGTAGGCTTCAGGTCGGGCAAGCGAAAACTGCATGCCGTGCTAGAAGGCAGGACCAGCAACGGTGGTTGGATTGCCGTTGGCTTGGCAAAGAGTGTGGATGATCTAACGGATCCAGAGGACATGTGCCAGGACAAACGCGCACAGGGCGGATTTGGCCCGGGCTTACCCACTTACGTTGCGCTTCGGAACGCCGATGACATTCCTGCGGTGCTCGATCTCATAAAGCAGTGCTAGGTTGAAGGCCGGGAATCTAATTCCCGGCCCTTGCCAGCTCAAAATCGTCGATGGCCCATTCGCCCGTCTACGCCCCCACAATCCCGCGAGTCGCTTGATTTGGTTTACGGCCCTCAGTTTTCGGCATCTGTTACTCGTCGTCTCCGTCGTTGGGGTCGCCCTTGAGGGTGTTGATGTCCAGGTACTCGTCATCGTTCTCTTTTTGCTGGGTCTCCGACTCCGCTTGGGTGGGGCCGCGGAACAGCTGGAATCCCTCAAACGCAATGACACCGAGCAGGGCAATGACAATGACGATAAAGGCAACCTTGACTGCCTGCGGAAATTCCGAGAAACGCAGTGCCTTTTCCTTGGCGTAATAATCGGCGAAGCGCTCTTCGCCCGTGCTTTTGGTATACGCCGGTGCGGACGCGGCCTCCGGGTCATATTCCGGTGCAGGCGTGGCAGCGTACGGATCGTTGAGATAATCGCTCGATGCGGTGCCATAATCCTCTGTCTCGATGCGACCGTTGCCAGCATAGCCATCGGAATAATCGGAATATGCCGCACCGCCCTCATAGTCCGCGGCGCTCGTGTTAGCGGCAAAAAGTGGGTTAACCGGAACATCGAGCGCCGGCATGCCGGTAGAGGTCTCATCCAGATCGGTTGCAGCCCAGGAATCGTGGGCAACCTGATGGGCAACGGGCTCATCGAGCCTTGCGACCGGAGGCTTGCGTGCCGCAGGAACAGGCAACTGCTGGGCGCTGTACATAACGGTGCTGTCGGCCGATTTGCCCTGCGTCGCTGCAGCGAGAAATGCCGCCGTCTCGGATGGGTCACTTGCGGGGCGGGGAGCGGGCGTGGGCGCCGAAGTGGGTGCGGGTGTAGGCGCGGGCGTCGAAACGGGCGACTGCGCAGGAGTCGGCGCAGATGCGGGCTTAGGCGCAAGTGCGGGATTGGGGTTTGACGGGCGAGCCCCGCCGCCCATGAGTTCGTCGGCGGTCCACGGGCGATCATCCATCACGTCGTCAAGGCTCAGCGAAAACAGGTCGTCTTCACCCTCATCGAACATGCGGTGCACATGTCCACCAATTGCCGGAATCAATCCGCGACCGGTGCACGATGCCTTGCTCAACGCCATTCTGTTCCATCCTTTCGAAATACTAATGACATCGATTATATGGAACTTCCCAAGCGGCTCGGTCTTGGATTCGTGCTTTCCAGAACTCGCGCCCAAAAGGGGAGGGCAATCCAGGCGAGTGCCTACTTGTCGCCGGCCGCCGCCTTGGCCTCATTGAGGTAGCTATAGAAGCTGTATTTGGAGATGCCAAAGAACTCGCAGGCGCGCTCGCTCGACTTGGAAATGAGGAAGGCGCCGCGACGGTCGAGGTAGCCAATGGCACGAATGCGCTCGTCTTTGGTCATGAGCGCCGCGGGCTTGCCCACAAACTGCTCGCACTCGTGCAGCAGGTCCTCGAGCAGGTCGCCGATGTTCTTGGTAATGGGCTCGGGCTCGGTATAGCCCGTGCCGCCGGTGCCGGTAAAGGCATCGAGCGAGCGCTCAAAAGCCTTCATGAGCGTAATGTCAAAGTTAATGCCCAAAATGCCGACGGGCTTGCCCTCGTCGTTGCGGATAAAGATGGTCGAGGACTTGAGCAGCTTGCCGTCGGTGGTTTTGGTGAGGTATGGCTCGCGGTCGTGCACGTCGGTGGTGCCCTCGTGCATGGACTCAAACACAATATGGCTGGGGCCGTCACCCAGTTTGCGCCCGCTGACGTGGCCGTTTTCGATCACTACGATGGAGTGGTCCACGTCCTCGGTCTCCAGATCGTGGACGACGACTTCGCAGTTGGGGCCAAATTGGAGCGCTAGGCCGTGTGCAAGGCGCTTATAAAACTCAATCTGTGCGGGGGTCATGGGTGCCTTCCTAAAAATTAGTTTGGGCACACTTTGCCATAAACCACACTTGTTCGCAAATAACGAAAGCGTCGCTGCGTTATGTGACCGTTCGGCGGCGAAAAGGTACCGATTACGGCAACAAACAATTTGTTAGGTTTACCAATCAAAAAGTGTGATAGAACAGTGCTAACAAACTTTTTGTTTGGCATCCACATAAAAGTTCAGTCGCATGAATGGGAATGGGCTGAAACGCGTATGCGGGGGCCGGCAAGAGAGGACTTAAGGAGTTCACCGTATGGCCGATAAGATCCAGTGGGCGGGCAACACGATGCCCAAGAGCGATGACAAGCACTTGGGAATCATGAGCCTCGACCACGTGAAGAAGGCCCGCGCCTTCCACCAGTCGTTCCCTCAGTACACCGTCACTCCGCTTGCCCGCCTGGATGGTCAGGCTGCGCGCCTGGGCCTTTCCAACCTGTGCGTTAAGGACGAGAGCTATCGCTTTGGCCTCAACGCCTTTAAGGTCCTGGGCGGTTCGTTTGCCATGGCCAACTACATTGCCGACGAGACCGGCAAGGACGTTGCCGAGTGCACCTTCGATTACCTGACCTCCGATCAGCTTGCCAAGGACTTTGGCCAGGCCACCTTCTTTACTGCCACCGACGGCAACCATGGCCGCGGCGTGGCATGGGCTGCCAACAAGCTGGGCCAGAAGGCCGTCGTGCACATGCCCAAGGGTTCCACCAAGCCCCGCTTTGATAACATCGCCGCCGAGGGCGCCACGGTGACCATCGAAGAGGTCAACTACGACGAGTGCGTGCGCATGGCCGCCGCCGAGGCCGACGCCTGCGAGCGCGGCGTCATCGTTCAGGATACCGCCTGGGAGGGCTACGAGAAGATCCCGTCCTGGATCATGGAGGGCTACGGCACCATGGCTTCCGAGGCTGCCGAGCAGCTGCGCGAGATGGCCATCAACCGCCCGACGCACGTGTTTGTCCAGGCTGGCGTGGGCTCGCTGGCTGGCGCCGTGGTGGGCTACTTCACCAACCTGTATCCCGATAACCCGCCCACCTTCGTCGTGGTCGAGTGCTCGCCTGCCGCCTGCCTGTACAAGGGCGCTGCCGCCGGCGATGGCGATCCGCGTATCGTGGACGGCGACATGCCTTCCATCATGGCCGGTCTGTGCTGCGGCGAGCCCAACATTCTGGGCTGGGATATCCTGCGCAACCACACCACCGCCTTCGTGTCCTGCCCCGACTGGGTCACCGCTCGCGGCATGCGCACCCTGGGCGCTCCCGAGAAGGGCGACCCGCGCGTCATTTCCGGCGAGTCCGGCGCTGTGACCACCGGCCTGGTCGAGACCCTCATGCTCGATCCCGAGTACGCCGAGCTCAAGGAGCTCATCGGCCTGGACAAGACGAGCTCCGTACTCTGCTTCTCCACGGAAGGTGACACGGACCCGGATCAGTACCGTCGCATCGTCTGGGAGGGCGAGTATCCGACCTGCTAGCAGACTGACCTGTCCGGAGGCAGCCGGAGGACTTTACTCCCTGCTCGGACAGTCCTGCTCGCACGGAGAGCACATTAAGTGCTCTCCGGCTCGTGCGGAACTCGCGACGGAGCAAAGTTCTCCGTCCGCCTCCTATGGTTACTTGCTTGCCGGGTACTCGACCTCACGCTGCTTGGCACAAGTGATCTATCTGAAATATCTACCTGTAGGTAAACCCTTGTAGAAAGGTTGACTGTTATGACTAAAGAACTCGATTTTGATGCCATTAAGGCCGCTGCTGAGTCCCATCGTGCTGATATGACTCGCTTCCTGCGCGCCATGATCTCCCACCCCTCTGAGTCCTGCGAGGAGGGCGAGGTTGTCGCTTGCATCAAGGCCGAGATGGAGAGCCTTGGCTATGACGAGGTCAAGGTCGACGGCCTGGGCAACGTCATGGGCTTTATGGGCGAGGGCGACAAGATCATCGCCATCGACTCCCACATCGACACCGTCGGCATCGGCAACATCGAGAACTGGGATGCCGATCCCTACGAGGGCTACGAGACCGACGAGATCATCTACGGCCGCGGCGGCTCCGACCAGGAGGGCGGTATGGCTTCTGCTACCTACGCTGCCAAGATGATGAAGGACATGGGCCTCATCCCCGAGGGCTACAAGATCATGGTCGTCGGCACCGTCCAGGAAGAGGACTGCGACGGCATGTGCTGGCAGTACATCTACAACAAGGACGGCATTAAGCCCGAGTTCGTCATTTCCACCGAGCCCACCGACGGCGGCATCTATCGCGGTCACCGCGGCCGCATGGAGATCCGCGTCGACGTTCACGGCACCTCCTGCCACGGCTCCGCTCCCGACCGCGGCGACAACGCCATCTACAAGATGGCCGATATCATCGCCGACGTCCGCGCCCTCAACAACAACGGCTGCGACGAGTCGACCGACATCAAGGGCCTCGTCAAGATGCTCGACCCCAAGTACAATCCCGAGCACTTCGAGGATGCCCGCTTCCTGGGCCGCGGCACCTGCACCGTCAGCCAGATCTTCTACACCAGCCCCAGCCGCTGCGCTGTCGCTGACTCCTGCGCCATCTCCATCGACCGCCGCATGACCGCCGGCGAGACCTGGGAGTCCTGCCTGGACGAGATCCGCAACCTGCCGGCAGCCAAGAAGTACGGCGACGACGTGAAGGTCTCCATGTACATGTACGACCGTCCGTCCTGGACCGGCGAGGTCTACGAGACCGAGGCTTACTTCCCCACGTGGATCAACAAGGAGACCGCTCCGCACGTCAAGGCCCTCGTCGACGCCCACAAGGCCATGTTCGGTGACGAGCGCATCGGCTGCGAGCCCAGCATGGACAAGCGCACCGGTCGCCCGCTGTGCGACAAGTGGACCTTCTCCACGAACTGCGTTTCCATCCAGGGCCGCTACGGCATCCCCTGCGTCGGCTTTGGCCCGGGTGCCGAGTCTCAGGCTCACGCTCCCAACGAGGTTACCTACAAGGACGACCTGGTCACCGCTGCCGCCATGTATGTGGCTGCCCTGAACCTCTACGATCCGAGCCAGGCCGATGGCGATGCCACCGTGTTCCGCGCCGGTCTGACCAACAACAAGATCGACTAGTCCCATTCCTCGATCTTGTTGAGCCGGGGACAGTTTATGTCCCCGGCACCCCTTGTTGACTTGGGGCCCGCGGTCGTTATCTCCCATGCTTCCTCGACGGTAGCGGGTCCTCGTCATAGTGCTCTGCATGTTCTAGCCACACGCGCATGCCGGAGCACATCTACTCATTGCGATCGTTTCACCTTTAGAAAGGACATTTCCATGGACGCTAAGTTTACCGAGCTCGTCGAGCAGCTGAACGGCCTCGATTTTAAGGGTATGTACGGCAGCGACTTCCTACACACCTGGGACAAGACCACCGATGAGCTCAAGGCGCTCTACATTGTCGCCGACGCCCTGCGCGAGCTGCGCGAGAACAACGTCTCGTCCAAGATCTTCGACTCGGGCCTGGCCGTCTCCCTGTTCCGCGATAACTCCACCCGTACGCGCTTCTCCTTCTCTAAGGCCGCCAACCTGCTCGGCCTTGAGCTGCAGGACCTGGACGAGAAGAAGTCCCAGATCGCTCACGGCGAGACCGTCCGCGAGACCGCTACCATGATCTCCTTCATGGCCGACGTCATCGGCATCCGCGACGACATGTACATCGGCAAGGGCGACGCCTACATGGCCGAGGTCTCCGAGTCTGTCCAGCAGGCTTACGAGGACGGCGTTCTGGATCACCGTCCCACGCTCATCTCCCTGCAGTCCGATTCCGACCACCCCACGCAGTCCTCTGCCGACATGCTCTACCTCATCAACGAGTTTGGCGGTCTTGAGAACCTCAAGGGCAAGAAGGTTGCCGTCACCTGGGCCTACTCGCCCTCTTACGGCAAGCCGCTGTCCTGCCCGCAGTCGCTGATCAGCCTGCTGCCCCGCTTTGGCATGGACGTCACCCTGGCTCACCCCGAGGGCTACGACCTCATGCCCGAGGTCGTCGAGCGCGCCAAGAGCTATGCCGCCGAGTCCGGCACCACCTTTAAGCAGGTCAACACCATGGCCGAGGCCTTCGAGGGCGCCGACATCGTGATCCCCAAGAGCTGGGCTCCGTTTGCCGCCATGGAGAAGCGTACCAACCTGTACGCCGAGGGCGACGACGCCGGCATCGCAGCGCTCGAGAAGGAGCTGCTCGCCCAGAACGCTACCCATCAGGACTGGTGCTCCACGACCGAGCTCATGGAGAAGACTGCCAACGGCCAGGACACCATCTTTATGCACCCGCTGCCCGCCGACATCTCCGGTGTCTCCTGCGAGCACGGCGAGGTTAACGCCGACGTCTTCGACATGCACCGCGTGGGCATGTACAAGGAGGCCAGCTACAAGCCGTACGCCATCGCTGCCATGATGTTCCTGCAGAAGGTTGCCGATCCCGCCGCTACCCTCAAGGCCCTCGACGAGCGCAACACCGCCCGTTGGCTCCAGGCCTAAAGCCGGGTTGAGGTAAGCCATGTAAAGGGGGCGCTCTGCCAACCGGCGGGGTGCCCCTTTTTTTGTATCGCGGGCGTGCGGGATAAGCGCTTTCGATGTGGATGCCCGCGGCGCGAGTTATGGGTACGATGGTTTCAGGGGAGGTATCACCATGAAACTTGGATGCGTCATTATGGCTTCGGGCGAGGGCAAGCGGTTTGGCTCTAACAAGATGCTTGCCGATATCTATGGCGAGCCGCTGATTGCCCGGACCATCGATTCGGTTCCCCGGGGCTTTGACGTCGTGGTTTCGACGCGTTGGCCCGAGGTCGCTCAGATTTGCGAGGACAAGCATTGCCCGTGCGTGCTGCACGATGGCGAGCTGCGCAGCGAAAGCGTCCGTGCGGGCCTTTCGTGGGGAGTCGAACGCAACTGGAAAGGTTGCCTCTTTTTGCCGGGCGACCAGCCGCTCGTGAGTTCGGATTCTTTTGAGGCTATGGTTCGTGCATTTGACGAGTGTGGCCGCAAGCATCCGGTGCGTCTTGCGTGCAACGGTGAGCCTTCGAGTCCGGTGCTCTTTCCGGCGGAACTGTTCGATGCGCTCATGCGTCTTGAGGGCAAGGACGGCGGGGGCTCGATCCTCAAGGACCGTACCGACGTGGTGCTGGTCGAGGCGCGTGCCTACGAGCTGTGGGACGTCGATACCGTCAAGGGACAGCAACGCATAACGGAGTATATCGCTGCCTGCTCGTATTTTGATCGCGTGGCCAACAGCATCAATCAATAAGGAGCAATTATGATCATCATAAAAAACGGCGCGCTCGTGACGCCACAGGGGCTTCGCCGTGCCGATCTTGCCATGGAGGGCGATAAGATCGTGCGGATCGCCGCGGCGATTGAGCCTGCCGAGGGCGATACCGTCGAGGATGCCGCGGGCTGCTGGGTGTTTCCCGGCTTTATCGACGGCCACACGCACATGCAGTGCTGGACTGGCATGGATTGGACAGCCGATAGCTTTGAGACCGGCACGCGTGCGGCTGCCTGCGGCGGCACGACGACTATCGTGGACTACGCGACGGCTGATCGCGGCGTGACTATGCCCGATGCCTTGGCCGAGTGGCATCGCCGCGCCGACGGAACCTGCACGGCCAACTACGCCTTTCATATGGCACTCGCCGAGTGGAACGAGCGCAACCGCACCGATCTCGCGGCTATGCGTGAAGCAGGCGTTTCGTCGTTTAAGACTTACTTTGCCTACGACCACCTGCGCTTGGACGATGCCGAGACGCTCGAGGTGCTCGAGGAGCTCAAGCGTATTGGCGGCATACTGTGCGTGCATTGCGAGAACGGCACGCTGGTGAATGAGCTGCAGAAGCGCGTGTTTGAGCAGGGTATCCACGGGCCCGAGGGCCATGCACTCAGCCGTCCGGATGTGTGCGAGGCCGAGGCAGTGAGCCGTCTGCTGTATCTGGCGCACTTGGCCGGGGACGCTCCGGTCAACGTGGTGCACCTTTCGACCAAGCTGGGGCTCGAGGCCATTCGCGCTGCCAAAGCGCGCGGGCAGAAGAATATCTATGTCGAGACCTGCCCTCAATATCTGATGCTCGACGATACTTGCTACTTGGAGCAGGGCGAGGACGGCTTTGCGGGTGCCAAGTATGTGATGAGCCCGCCGCTGCGCCATGCGGGCGACCGTGCGGCACTGCGCGAGTCGCTTGTGGCCGGCGAGATCGATACGATTGCGACCGATCATTGCAGCTTTAACCTGCGCGGGCAAAAGGACCGCGGGCGCGACGACTTCCGCGCGATTCCCAACGGCGGGCCCGGTGTGGAGCATCGCCCCGTCGCGATTGCCACGAGCTTTGAGGGACAGCTGGGTCCCGAGGATCTGTGCCGCTTGATGAGCGAGAACCCGGCGCGCGTCTTTGGCATGTATCCGCGCAAGGGATGTCTTGCCGAGGGCTCCGATGCCGATGTGTGCGTGTGGGATCCCAAGGCGCGCTGGACGATCAGTGCTGCGACGCAGCATCAGGCTGTGGACTACACGCCGCTCGAGGGCTTTGAGGCGCACGGCCGCGCCAAGGCTGTGTTTGTGAACGGCGTGCTGGCCGCGCGCGACGGCGAGCCCACTGGAGCCCAACCCGGCCGCTACGTCCCCCGCTAGCAGGAAGGCCGCCAGGGTAGCTAATTTGGGACGGGGCTCTTTTAGCTACCCTTGCCTGCCTGATGATTTTTCTCTCAACATGGGGTAGCTAAAAGAGCCCCGTCCCAAATTAGCTACCCCTTGAGGCTGGTGGCGACGATGGGGCTGCCGAGGGCTGCCTCGAAGCAATCTGCCATCGTTGGGTCGGCAAGCGTGTCGACTTGGTTGAGCATGATGCGGGCATTGTTGAGGTTCGGCATTCGCAGCTCGGCATTGAGCACCATGGCGACGCGCTCTGGGGTGGCAGCGTCGGTGGGCTCGCAGCCGCAGCGCTCGCAGAAGAGCTCGGGGCGGTGGGCAACCTCGGCGACGGGCTTGCCCAGCCCCGAAGCGCCGACGACCCAGACAACGTTTGCCGTGGCGTCGGGAATTACCGGCTCCCAGGCGGCATGCGCCTTGAGCGGGAGTCGCTTGCTGCCATCTGCCTCGGCCAACACGTAGTCAAAGCGCTGCGCCAGCTCGTTGAGCGGCTCGGCGGGGGCGGAGAGCTTGCCTGTCTCCGGGTCCAAAACACCCGCCTGGCAGATACTTCCGCGGCTCATGCCAGCGCATGCCTCGCAAGTGCAGCCAGGAACATGCAGAGCTCCCGGCTTCCAAGGCGCGGCGCCCAGGCGACGGCTCGACCCGTCCCATGGCACGCCGGCGACGGGAAACATGTGCGTGGTGGTACAGAGGAGCACGCGGCCGCCGGCGCGCATAAGCTCAAGGCCGAGCGTCTTTAGTAGGGTCGACTTGCCGCCACTGCCGATAATTGCGGTAATGCCCGGCTCGATCTTGAGCGTGGAGGCAAGGTTTCCGCTCGTCGTTTCCATCTGTTCACCGCCGTATAATACTGTGATAATAAATAATCATCAGAGTAGCGGTCGAACCGCTTTTGCTCTGCTCAAACCGTAGCACAGGGAGGTGCCCCGGGAATGCTCGTTTATATTCGCGGTGCCGGCGATATCGCCACGGGCGTCGCCGCTCGCTTGGTGCGCGCTGGCGTGTCGGTCGTTATGGCCGATATCGCGGTTCCCACGTGCATCCGCCGCACAATCAGTTTTTGCGAGGCCATTCGCCTGGGCGAGGTCCAGGTCGAGGGCATTCGCGCCCGCTTGGCGCAGACGCCGGCAGAGGCGCTCGAGATTACCCAAGCGGGAGACGTCGCCGTTGTGGTGGACCCCCAGGCCAAGATGCTCGGTGAATTGAAACCCGCGGCTGTGGTCGACGCGATTTTGGCTAAGCGCAACTTGGGTACCACGCGCGACATGGCGCCTGCCGTCATCGCCGTGGGGCCGGGCTTTACCGCGCCGGTTGACTGCGACGCCGTGGTCGAGACCATGCGCGGTCATTTCCTCGGCCGCGTCATCACCCAGGGCTCGCCCCAACCCAATACGGGCGTGCCGGGCATCATCGCCGGCTATGGCAAAGAGCGCGTTATCCACAGCCCCGCCGCCGGCGTGTTTCGGTCCGGCCGCGCGATCGGCGACATCGTGAGTGCCGGCGATGTGATCGGGTATGCGGGCGATACGCCCATGTGCACGCAGATCGATGGCTGTTTGCGCGGGCTTTTGGCGAACGGTGTGCAGGTGACTGAGGGCTTTAAATGCGCCGATGTCGACCCGCGCGGCGATGCCGGCTATATCAACTACATTTCGGACAAGGCGACGTCGGTCGGCGGCGGCGTGCTCGAGGCGCTCGCCATGCTCACCGGTGTATTCCAGGGATAGGAAATTGCAATGGAAAAGCTCGATGTGGTGAATGCTGCGCTTGGCGCTCTGAAGGCTGGTAAGACGTGCGAGTTGGTGGTAGTTGCCGGCACGGCAGGGTCGTCGCCGCGCGGCGTGGGCGCCTGGATGGCCGTCTTTGCCGATGGTAGCCAGGCGGGCACTATCGGCGGCGGCAAGATTGAGCTCTTTGCGCTGGATGAGGCGCGCGAGCTCCTGAGCGCGGGACAGTCGCGTCTGGTCCGCTACACCATGGGCGGCGAGAACTCCGATACCGGCATGATCTGCGGCGGGGCCATCTGCCTGTGCTACCTGCATCTGGATGCAACCCAGGCACCGTTGTTCCAGGAAATTGCCGACGTCTTGGCCTATCGGCGCATCGGCGACTTCGTCATCGACTTTGAGCCGTTTATCGCGAGCGCGCTCGAGGGCGATGTGGCCGAGTACCATGGCGAGGAATCGCGCCGCACCATTGCGGGCTGCCCCGGGCTTTCGCTGGTGGAGGAGGGGAGTAAGGTCACCTACACCAACGCCGCCTCCGAGATTCCCCCGGCGCACATCGAGACGCTCTGCCCCGAGGGCCTGACCTACATCTTTGGCTGCGGACACGTGGGCGCCGCGACGGCGCGGGTGCTCACGGCGGCGGGCTTTGCCGTCGTGGCCTGCGACGACCGCCCCGGCACGCTGACCCCCGAATGGGTGCCCGGTGTCTACGATCGTCGCCTGGTCGATTACAAGAACCTGAGCAAGCAGTGCCCCATCGGCCCGCGCGACCTGGTGGTCGTCGCCACGGCGGGTCACAAGTCCGATATCGACGTGGTGATTCAGGCCATGCGCGCCAAACCCGCCTATCTGGGCTGCTTGGGCTCGCGCCGTAAGACGGCCTTTGTGCGCGCCCGCCTGGAGCAGGAGGGCTTTACGCAGGACCAGATCGACGAGCTGCACCTGCCGATCGGCGTTGCCATTCAGGCCGAGGACCCCGAGGAGATCGCCATCTCCATCGCCGCCGAGATGATCCACCTGCGCCGTACCAAACTCGTCCCCCGCAAGCGCTAGTCGCATCCCCATATATGAGTTGCGGTGGAATAGGGACTGTTTAAGCCTTTTAAGCCATCAAACAGTCCCTATCTCACCGCAACTGCTGTTTTCCTCCGTGCCCTAGGGATCAATTTGTGCGGGGGAGTTGTGGAGTTGTGCAGGCAGACGAGGTTTTTCTGGAAATACGCTCCCGATGCGCGTATAGTACCGATTGTTTTGTCGGCTCCTGCTGCGTCGAGTCCAAACCGCGAAATGCCATGAGCGGCGCGGATGCAGCCAGGAGGCACGAGGACAACCCATCGTGGCCACGCCCCGTGCTTAAAACCCCAAGAAGGAGTGAACAATGGCAGAAGAGAAGTATGTGCCGCGTCTGAAGACCAAGTACAACAACGAGGTCAAGCAGCAGCTTCAGGACAAGTTCCAGTACGAGAACGTCATGATGATCCCCAAGTTTGAGAAGATCGTCGTGAACATGGGTGTCGGCGAGGCCGCTACCGATTCCAAGGCCATCGACGGTGCCGTGCGCGACCTGCGCGCCATCACCGGTCAGCAGCCGATGATCACCCGTGCCCGCAAGTCCATCGCTACCTTCCGCCTGCGCGCTGGTATGCCGATCGGCTGCAAGGTTACCCTGCGTGGCGACCGTATGTGGGAGTTCTTCGATCGTCTGACCTCCGTCGCGATCCCCCGTATCCGCGACTTCCGCGGCATCTCCGCCAAGAGCTTCGACGGTCGTGGTAACTTCTCCATGGGCGTCACCGAGCAGCTCATCTTCCCCGAGATCGACTTCGACTCCGTCGATCACCAGCGTGGTATGGACATCACTTTCGTGACCACCGCCAACACCGATGAGGAGGCCAAGGCCCTTCTGGACGCCTTCGGTTTCCCGTTCAAGAAATAGGTTCACCTGCCCTATGAGCGCCGTTCCCAGAAGGGGGCGGCGCTTGGGGCGAACAATACTCTATGTGAGGAGGATATAAGTGGCTAAGACATCGATGATCGTCAAGTGCAATCGCAAGCAGAAGTTCTCTACTCGTGAGTACACGCGCTGCCAGCGCTGCGGCCGTCCGCACTCTGTGTACCGCAAGTTCGGCCTGTGCCGTGTCTGCTTCCGCGAGCTTGCACTCAAGGGCGAGCTTCCCGGCGTTAAGAAGGCCAGCTGGTAAGTCACTACCAGCGTTTCAAGCATCAGTTTGGAACAGGGAAAACGCGCTAAAAAGGCTTTGCCGTTAAGGGCGGCGAAGAACCAAGAGCACGTGTTCATCAAGAACGAAGGAGAATCTGTATGAACCTTACAGACCCGATCGCAGATATGCTTACGCGCATCCGTAACGCTAACTCTGTGAACAAGGCCACGGTCTCCATGCCGAGCAGCAAGAAGCTCGTCGAGATCGCTCGTGTTCTGCACGAGGAGGGCTACATCGAGGGCTACGATGTCGAGGACACCGTTCCCCAGAAGACTCTGCACATCACGCTTAAGTATGGTCCCAAGAAGGCTAAGGTCATCAACGGCATCCGCCGCATTTCCAAGCCGGGCCTGCGTAAGTACACCGGCGTTGCCGACATGCCCCGCGTCCGCGGTGGCCTTGGTACCGCCATTATTTCCACCAGCCATGGCGTCATGACCGACCGCGATGCTCGCAAGCACAACGTCGGCGGCGAGATCATCGCTTACGTCTGGTAATTCGCTCGGTAGGTAGAAGGAAAGGAGATCACCGTGTCTCGTATCGGTAATAAGCCTGTCCAGATTCCCGCCGGAGTCGAAGTGGCAGTCAACGGCAACAACATTGTCGTCAAGGGCCCCAAGGGCCAGCTCGAGCTCGATATCTATGAGAAGCTCGCTATCAACGTCGAGGACAACGTCCTCACCGTTTCCCGTCCCGACGACGAGCGTGAGACCCGTGCCCGCCACGGCCTCACCCGCGCCCTCATCCACAACATGGTTGTTGGCGTTTCCGAGGGCTTCGAGAAGAAGCTCGAGCTCGCCGGCGTCGGTTACCGCGTGCAGCAGAAGGGTAAGAACCTCGAGTTCTCCCTGGGCTTCTCGCACCCCGTGATCGTCGAGGCTCCCGAGGGCATCACTTTCGAGGTTCCCGATAACACCCACGTGAACGTCAAGGGTATCAACAAGCAGCAGGTCGGTCAGATCGCCGCTGAGATCCGCGGTCATCGTCCTCCCGAGCCTTACAAGGGCAAGGGTATCCACTACGTTGGCGAGCACATCCGCCGCAAGCTGGGTAAGGCCGCCAAGTAGTCGTAACCGACTCACTCGCATAAGACCAGCACCCCGTCAGGTGCTGGCAAGATCAACCTTTTTAGGAGTTTACGTATGAACAAGCATAAGGCGAAGCTGGAAGGCCTCAAGCGTCGTCAGCGTCGTGTTCGCGGCAAGGTCTCGGGTACTTCCGAGCGTCCGCGTCTTCGCGTGACCCGTACTAACGCCAACATCTATGCCCAGATCATCGACGACAGCAAGGGCTCCAGCCTGACGCTCGTCTCTGCCTCGACCCTCGAGGCCGAGTTCAAGGGCACCCACACCTCGAACAAGGAGGCTGCGGAGAAGGTCGGTCAGCTCGTTGGCAAGCGTGCCATCGAGGCCGGCATCACCAAGGTCGCCTTCGATCGCGGTGGCCGTATCTACCATGGCCGCGTCAAGGCCCTCGCCGACGGTGCTCGTGCCGCCGGTCTCGAGTTCTAGGAGGTATGTAGCACATGGCTCGTAATCAGAAGCAGCAGCGCGAGGCCTCCGAGTTCGAGGAGCGCGTCGTTTACATCAACCGCGTGTCGAAGACCGTCAAGGGTGGTCGTCGCATGAGCCTCGTCGCTCTCGTCGTCGTTGGCGACGGCAAGGGCAACGTCGGCGTTGGCATGGGCAAGTCCGCTGAGGTGCCCCTGGCCATCTCCAAGGCGTCTCTCGATGCCAAGAAGAACATGTTCCACGTGCCGGTGACCGAGCAGGGCACCATCCCGCACGAGGTTCTCGGCCACTTTGGTGCCGGCCGCATTATCATCAAGCCCGCTGTCGAGGGTACCGGCGTTATCGCCGGCGGCGCTGTGCGTCCCCTCTTCGAGCTTGCTGGCATCAAGAACGTCCTGTCCAAGTCCCTCGGTACCGACAACGGCCTCAACATCATCAAGGCTGCCGTCGAGGGCCTCAAGGAGCTCTCCAGCCCTGAGGACGTCGCGGCTCGCCGTGGCCTGACGGTCTCCGAGATGTTCGTCGGTAAGGAGAACTAAGCATGGCTGACACCATCAAGATCAAGCAGGTCCGCAGCACCAACGGTTGCAAGCAGGACCAGGTCCGTACTGTCCGTGCCCTCGGTCTCCACAGGATCCGCGAGGTTCGCGAGATTGCTGACAACGAGTCCGTCCGCGGCATGATCTTCAAGGTCAAGCACCTTGTCGAGATTGTAGAGGAGTAGCAAATGCAGCTTCACGATCTTACTCCCGCGCCCGGTTCCACCAAGAACCGTAAGCGCGTCGGCCGTGGCAATTCTTCGGGTCACGGCACCACTTCTGGCCGCGGCCAGAAGGGCCAGGGTTCCCGCTCTGGCGGCACCAAGGGTGCCGGCTTCGAGGGTGGCCAGACTCCGCTGGCTATGCGCCTGCCCAAGCTTCCGGGCTTCCGCAACCCCCGTCGTATCGAGTACACCGCTGTTAACGTTGAGCGTCTCGAGCGTAAGTTCGAGGATGGCGCTGTGATCGACGGTGCCGCTCTTAAGGCCGCTCGCATCACCAAGAGCGAGTTCGAGCCCGTCAAGGTGCTCGGCAATGGTGAGCTCACCAAGAAGTTCACGGTCAAGGTCGACAAGGTCAGCGCTTCTGCGCAGGCCAAGATCGAGGCCGCCGGCGGAAAGGTCGAGCTGCCGTGCTAAATGGTCTTAAGAATGCTTTCCGCATCAAAGAATTGCGCGAAAAGATTCTTTTTACCATAGCTATGCTCGTCGTGTACCGCATTGGTGCGCACGTTCCTGTGCCCGGCATTCCCTTCCAGGGGATGCTGGGCCTTTTCTCGACCGATAACAATTCGGTCGCCGCAGGTGCTATGGCCCTCCTGAATCTTTTCTCTGGCGGCGCGTTGAGCTATGTGTCGGTGTTTTCACTGGGCATCATGCCTTACATCACCAGCTCGATCATCCTCCAGATGCTCCAGGCCGTCGTGCCTTCCCTGCATGAGCTTGCCCGCGAGGGCGAGGTCGGTCAGACCAAGATTACGCAGTATTCGCGTTACCTCACCCTGGCTCTGGCGATCCTCAACTCCGTGGGTTACCTCTTCCTCTTTAAGAGCTTCGGCATCAGCTTCAATGGCGCCGGCGCTCCCGAGATCATCTTCGACCTCATGATTGTCGGCACGCTCACCGCGGGCGCCATGCTGATCATGTGGATTGGTGAGCTCATTACCCAGCGCGGTATCGGCAATGGCATGTCGCTGATCATCTTTGCGAACATCATGGCCGGTCTGCCGCAGGCGATCTTCTCCAGCACCGAGGGCAATGCCGGTGGCATCATCACCATGGTGATCATCTGCGCCATCATCTTGCTGGTTATCCCGCTGATTGTTTTCCTTGAGCGTGGCCAGCGCCGCATCCCGGTCTCCTACGCCAAACGCGTCGTGGGCCGTCGCATGATGGGTGGCCAGACCACCTACCTGCCCATTAAGGTCAACACCGCGGGTGTCGTGCCGATCATCTTCGCTTCGGCGCTGCTGTACTTCCCGGCTCAGATTGCCGTGTTCTTCCCCGGCATCGGTTGGATTCAGGCAGTTGCCTCCGCGCTTTCGACCGGTTGGCTCAACTGGGTGCTTAACGTTGTCCTCATCGTGTTCTTCGCGTACTTCTACACCTCCATGGTGTTCAACCCCGATGACACGGCCGACAACCTTAAGAAGCAGGGCGGCTTTATTCCGGGCGTGCGTCCGGGTAGGGCTACCGCGGCCTACATCAAGAACGCGCTCAACAAGATCACGCTTCCCAGCGCTGTCTTTTTGGCGCTCATCGCCATCGTGCCTTCGATCATCTTCTCCTTCACGGGTAACCATCTGATCCAGGCATTTGGTGGCACGTCCATCCTCATCATGGTCGGCGTCGTGCTCGACACGGTCGATAAGCTCAAAGGCCAGATCAAGATGTATGATTACGATGGATTCTTTAAATAGGCTAGAGGAGGATTGCTCATGAACCTCGTATTGCTCGGAGCTCCGGGTGCCGGTAAGGGTACCGTCGCACAGGAGCTCGTCGCCGAGTTTGGCGTCGCTCACATTTCCACGGGTGACCTGCTGCGTGCTGCCGTCAAGGGTGGCACCGAGCTTGGTATTCAGGCTAAGAAGTACATGGACGCTGGCGAGCTCGTTCCCGACCAGCTCGTGATCGACCTTGTCAAGGAGCGCCTTGCTGCCGATGACGCCCAGCAGGGCTTCATCCTCGACGGCTTCCCGCGCAACACCGCCCAGGCTGTGACGCTCGATTCCGAGCTCTCCGCCATGGGTCGCGAGATCGACTGCGCCCTTCTGGTCGACGTGGCCCCCGAGGTCATCATCGATCGTCTGTCTTCGCGTCGCACCTGCCGCGCCTGCGGTTACACCGGCACCGCTGCCGATGCCACCTGCCCCAAGTGCGGTGGCGAGATGTATCAGCGCGACGACGACAAGCCCGAGACCATCAAGAACCGTCTCGACGTCTACGAGAAGTCCACGAGCCCGCTCGTCGACTACTATCGTGGCCAGGGTCTGCTCAAGTCGGTCAACGGTGACCAGGCTCGCGAGACCGTGTACGGGGATGTCAAAGAGGCTCTCGGTCTATGATCAAGATTAAGTCTGCAACGCAAATCGAGCAGATGAAGAAGGCAGGAGCGCTATCTAAGATGGCGCTCCGCCACGTTGGAGCCATGGTGCGCCCCGGCGTTTCGACTTTTGAGCTCGATCAGCTCGCGGAGCAGATTATCCGCATGCATGGCGGCACCCCGGCCTTTAAGGGTTACGGCGGGTTCCCGGGGACCATTTGCGCATCGATCAACGATGCCGTGGTCCACGGTATTCCCAACCCCGACATGATCCTGCGCGATGGCGATATCATCTCCATCGATACGGGAGCCGTTGTCGACGGTTGGGTCGGCGATAACGCTTGGACGTTTTTCGTCGGCACCCCCACGCCCGAGGCCAAGGCCCTGTGCGAGGTTACGCGCGATTGCCTTAAGGCTGCCATCGAGCAGGCTGTCCCCGGTAACCATATCGGGGATGTTGGTTATGCCGTTCAGTCCCTCGCCGAGTCTCACGGTTACGGCGTGCTTCGCGACTATGTGGGCCATGGCATTGGCCGCGTGATGCACGAGGACCCCAACGTTCCTAACTATGGAAAGAAGGGGAGGGGCGTTCGCCTCCAGGCCGGCATGGTCATTGCCATCGAGCCGATGGTTACGATGGGTTCCAACCATGTGAGCACGGGCTCCGACGGTTGGATTGTTACGACCAACGACCACCTGCCCGCCGCGCACTACGAGAACACCGTCGCCATTACCAATGACGGTCCGGTGATTCTCACCACGGATGCCCAGGGTGCTTGGTGTTCCTTGCAGGGCGGTGAAATGTAGGGCTTGCGTCAAATGCACGCCTTAACATTTCAAATGTAACAAGTTCCGCTTAGTTGTGGAGCCATTACGAAGATACTACGATACGTGCATGCGTATTGTAGAATACTCAATCGCTGTCGTTTTCTAGAGAAAGATGATTGCTTGTGAAGAAGGAAGACGCAATTGAGCTCGAGGGTACGGTAAAGGAACCGTTGCCCAATGCCATGTTTAAGGTCGAGCTCGAGAACGGTCATTCGGTTCTGTGCAACATTTCTGGCAAGATCCGAATGAATTACATCCGTATTCTCCCCGGTGACAGGGTTGTCGTGGAGCTTTCCCCGTACGACCTGACCCGCGGCCGCATCACCTATCGCTACAAATAGCGGCACGCATACACGCACTCCATTTCCGGCTGCAGGCTTAGCTCAACCTACGGTCGGATTGTGTGTGAAGACCAGCCATAGTTTTAAACGCCTGCGGCTGGGCGAGTAGATAGTAGGGAAGTAGTTTGAGCGCTACCGAAAGGAAGAACGATGAAGGTACGTCCTTCGGTCAAGAAGATGTGCGATAAGTGCAAAATCATTAGGCGCCATGGCAAGGTCCTCGTCATTTGCGAGAACCCCCGTCATAAGCAGCGTCAGGGTTAAGAGAGGAGACTACGTTGGCCCGTATTAATGGTGTCGACCTCCCGCGTGAGAAGCGCGTTGAGATCGGTCTGACCTACATTTACGGCATCGGCCGCACCACTGCGACGAAGATCTGCGTCGAGTGCAACGTTAACGTGGATACGCGCGTTAAGGACCTCACCGAGGATGAGGTTAACGCCATCCGCGATTATATCGATAAGAACCAGATCATGGTTGAGGGTGACCTCCGCCGTGAGCGCAACCAGAACGTCAAGCGCCTTATGGACATCGGCTGCAACCGCGGCCTTCGTCACCGCAAGGGCCTCCCGGTCCGCGGCCAGCGCACCCACACTAACGCTCGTACCCGCAAGGGCCCGAAGCGTCAGATCGGTGCTAAGAAGAAGAAATAAGGAGCGCTAGATAGATGGCTACTGCTAAGAAGAACGTTCGCGCTGCCCGTCTGAAGCGCGCGGACCGTAAGAACATTTCCGTGGGCCAGGCTCACATTCGTTCTACGTTCAACAACACGATCGTTTCGATCACCGATCCCCAGGGCAACGTCATTTCCTGGAAGTCGGCTGGCCAGGTGGGCTTCAAGGGCTCCCGTAAGTCCACGCCGTTCGCTGCCCAGATGGCTGCCGAGGCTGCTGCCAAGCAGGCCATGGAGCACGGTATGAAGAAGGTTTCCGTCTTCGTCAAGGGCCCCGGCTCCGGTCGTGAGACCGCCATCCGCTCCCTCCAGGCTGCTGGCCTCGAGGTCTCGAGCATCCAGGACAAGACCCCCATCCCGCACAACGGCTGCCGCCCCAAGAAGCGTCGCCGCGTGTAACTGAAAGGATCGTATCAATATGGCAATCGACAGGACTCCTGTTCTTAAGCGCTGCCGTCAGCTCGGGATCGATCCCGCTGAGCTCGGTTACAGCAGCAAGAAGGAATCTATCCGTCAGCCCAAGCGCCGTCGCAAGGAATCTGAGTACGGCATGCAGCTGCGCGAGAAGCAGAAGGTCAAGTTCATCTATGGCGTTCTGGAGAAGCAGTTCCACGGCTACTTCAACAAGGCCCGCAAGATGAACGGCGTCACCGGTGAGAACCTCATGATCATCCTTGAGTCTCGCCTCGACAACGTCGTCTTCCGTCTTGGCTTCGCCCGCACCCGCAAAGAGGCTCGTCAGTCCGTCCGTCACGGTCACTTCACCGTGAACGGCAAGCGCGTGGACATCCCGTCCTACCGCGTCAAGGCCGGCGACGTCGTCGCTGTCGGCGAGAAGTTCCGTGACCTCCTCCCCATCAAGGAGGCTCTGATTTCCTCCGAGCGCTTTGAGGTCCCTGGCTGGCTCGAGGTCGATATCGAGAAGCTGTCTGGTAACGTGCTCGCTCTGCCGACGCGTGAGCAGATCAGCGGTGATATCAACGAGCAGCTCATCGTCGAGCTCTACTCTAAGTAGTCCATCCGGGCTGCTGAGGCTGGAGGTAATACATGTCAGAATTCATTAGGCCTCAGGTTCAGGTCGAAGAGATCAACGAGACGTCTGCTCGTGTCTCCGTCGAGCCGCTCGAGCGTGGCTACGGCGATACGCTGGGTAACTCCCTTCGTCGCGTACTTCTGTCCTCGCTCGAGGGTGCCGCCGTCGAGGCTATTCAGATCGATGGTGCACAGCACGAGTTCATGACCATCCCTAACATGGTCGAGGATGTCACCGACATCGTCCTGAATGTCAAGGGTCTTGTCTTCAGGGCTCTCGGCACGACCGACGAGGCGACCGCCACCATCTCGGTTGACGGCCCCTGCGAGGTCACCGGTGCGGACTTCTTTATTCCGTCCGAGTTTGAGCTGGTCAACCCCGAGCAGCACATCGCTACGCTCACCGAGGGTGGCCATCTCACCATGAGCATGCGCATCGGCTATGGCCGCGGCTATGTCTCTGGCGAGGCTAACAAGCGCGACAACGATCCCATCGGTGTGATCCACGTCGACTCGCTGTACTCGCCGGTGTCCCGTTGCGCCAAGCTCGTTGAGGCTTGCCGTGTCGGTCAGCACACCGACTACGACCGCCTTGTCCTCGAGATCGAGACCAACGGCTCCATCGCTCCGCGCGACGCCGTGGTCCAGGCTGCCAATATCATCAACCAGCATATGGCTGCCTTTATGAACCTTGCCGAGACCCCCGAGGTCGAGGAGGAGGCTTCGATCTTCGCTCCCGAGGTCACCAACGACAACGCCGAGCTGGACAAGCAGATCGAGGATCTGGACCTTTCCGTCCGTTCCTACAACTGCCTTAAGCGCGCCAGCATTCACTCGGTCCGTCAACTCGTTGAGTTCTCGGAGAACGATCTGCTCAACATCCGTAACTTCGGTGTTAAGTCGATCGAGGAAGTGAAGGACAAGCTTGAGTCCATGGGCCTGAGCCTGAAGGCTTAATGCTTCGCATATTTGAGGAGAAACTAGACCATGCGTCACAACGTTAAGAAGGGCCTGAAGCTCGGCACCGATGCGAGCCACACCAAGGCCATGAAGAAGAGCCTTGCTAAGGCCCTCTTCGAGAACGACCGCATCAAGACCACCGAGACCCGTGCTAAGGCGCTGCGTTCGGTCGTCGACCCGATCATCACTTGGGCCAAGAAGGGCGACCTGCACTCTCGTCGTCTGGCTATCGCCAAGCTCGGCGATAAGCAGCTCGTTGCCGAGATTTTCGACAAGGCTGCTCAGGGCATGTGGCAGGACCGCAACGGCGGTTACACCCGCATCATGAAGCTCGGTAACCGTAAGGGCGACAACGCTCCCATCGTTATCATGGAGCTCGTCACCGAGCCTTGCACGCCTAAGGCCAAGAAGGCTGCTCCGGCCCCCAAGAAGGCCGCTGCTCCCAAGAAGGTCGAGGCTGTCGAGGAGACCGCTGCCGAGGAGAGCGCTGAGTAGACATTCCGTCTGCATAGGCTATATTCGAGGGGTACGTTCGCGTACCCCTCTTTTTTTGTCGCGATACCGTTGCTTGTTTGTTGGGAGCGTCCATGACTGCGCCGTCTGATTTCAATTCGATTTCCGAGCTTGACGCCACACTCGTATTTCGCGTGGCCTATGATGGCTCGTCGTATAGCGGATTTGCCGAGCAGCCGGGACAGACGACGGTTGCGGGTGAGCTACGTCGAGCCATCGAGACGCTGCTTCGCCGTCCGGTCGATCTGACGTGCGCTGGGCGTACCGATGCCGGCGTGCATGCCGTGGCTCAGTACATCAGCGTGCCCGTAACGGACGCTGAGCTCGCTTGTACGCGCCGTAGGTGGCTGCGGGCTATGGATGCCCTGCTGCCCAAAGATATCGCCATTAACGAGGTCTACAAGGCCCGTAAAGGCTTTTCTGCGCGTTTTGACGCGCGTTCCCGTACGTATACATACCGCATTGCTGATCGAGATGCGCGCCCTGTGCTGTCCCGCGGTGCCGTGTGGTGGCATCGCTATCCCTTGGATGTTGAGGCTATGTCTGCTGCCTGCCCCGCACTGCTGGGCGAGCAGGACTTTAAAAGCTTTTGCAAGGTCGCTTCGGCCGTTGGCAAGCCCACGCATCGCTGCGTGATGCGTGCCGAATTTGGCCATGAGGTTGCGTTTGGCGAGGACATCCTGACGTTCACCATCGAGGGCAATGCGTTTCTGCATTCGATGGTCCGTACGATCGTGGGCACGCTTGTCGAGATTGGCATGCATCGCCGTGAACCCGAGTGGATGCGCGAGGTTATCGATGCTTGCGACCGTACCGCTGCGGGCCCCACGGCTCCTGCCTGCGGCCTTACGTTTATGGGCGTGGATTACGATCCCGCCGAGCTTGTCGTGCTCGACTAGGGGAGGGCTCGACGTGTCGTGCGTCGACACCTGTCATCTGTGGGCTGCGCGTGTGCAACATCTGTTCTTGGCGTGCAATGCAACCGGTGTCTCATTGCTTTTATTGCCGGGGTGTACCATGAACCACGGTTTGATTCATTGCTGTCGAGAGGACGGATAATTTGGTTCGACGTGGCTCGCATCCGCGACTTTCGGTGATCCTTGTGGTAGAAGGTTCGCCCAGCTATGCGATGCGTGCGCTCGAGAGTATCCAGAACCAAGACCTCTACGATTTGCAGATTGTCGTTGTCTGTCGCGATACTGCGCCCGGTGTGCGCCATTCGCTTCAAGTTGCTGCCGACAGGGACATCCATATTGATTTGATTGACGTCGAGGACGCGACGCGCGGCGCGTGTCTTCGTGCCGGTTTTGCTGCCTCGCGCGGCTCTCAAATCATCGCCATGAACGCCGATGAGTGGTTTGCTCCGCAATCACTTTCCAAGATGGTCGATATCGCGTGCGATACTGCGGCAGACATAGTGTTCCCCACGGTGTCGCTCGACCGCTATGATGCACATCGAGAGCGCCATTCGCGCGTCTTGGATGCTACTCATATTTCCATTGATAGCAAATCTTCGATGGTGGCCGGGCTGCCTCAGTTGATTTTGGGCGGCTTGGTTGCTCAAGTCTCTGGCGTGATGTATAGTCGTCCGCTGTTTGAGGCATGCCTTTTGTGCGACAAGGCGTTTCGCACAGTTGGGTTTATGGCATGCGCGCTCTCGCAGGCGCAGCGCGTCTCCGGCTGCGGCGACGCTTGTTTCCACGCGGTGGCGCCTAAGCTTACAGATGCCTTTGATCCCACCATGTATGCTAGGGTAGCCGATGACACCCGAGCGCTCGACGAGCTTGCGGACTCACTCTCGGAAGCAGATAGCGGTGGTCGGCTCAAGCTGGCAAGCCAAAAGTTCTACTTTGCCGGACTGGTCGCCTGCATTGAGAATTTGTGTCTGAGCCCGCATGGAGTGTCGTCAATCGAGCGTTCCGCCCGCATGCGTGATATGCTCGAGGCGCCTCGAACCCGTCAGATGGTCGCCGCGCTCAAGGATAACCATCGGGGGCTCGGTCTGTTGTTTGGGCCGATCGCTAGCGCCAAGCCCGCGCGCTGCGTGATGTGTACGCATCTGGCAGCTTTTCTTAACCGGACGGGCGCAAAAACCGCCTAAATGGCTCATTACGAAACAAACTTGCATAGAATTGTTTCGAAATGCGTTCTTATACACAAAAGCCTTCAAATAGCGTTAAACTATTCAATCACTGATTGATTGTCTCCGCCATCTTTTGGAGTGAGGGTTTGTATGGCTAAAAAACGCAATGGGCGCCAGGATGCCATTAGAGATATTGTGCGCAATAAAGACGTCCGCACACAGCGCGTGCTGGTCGATGAGCTCCGTGCTATGGGCTTTGATTGCACGCAGGCGACTGTCTCTCGCGATATTGCCGACATGGGGCTGCGTAAGCTCCCTGAGGGCATCTATGTTCTGGCAGAGGACCTGCACCTGCAGCGTATGGTTTCCGAGCTCGTAACGGGCGTTCTGCGTACCGATAATCTGGTTATGATCAAGGCTCAGCCTGGCACGGCTTCCGGCATCGCCGCTGCCGTTGATGCGGCAGAGTTGCCCGATGTGCTTGGCTCGCTTGCCGGCAACGATACGATTTTGGTTATTGCCCAGACGGCCGAGGATGGCGAGCGTCTCGAGGCGCTGATCAATAAGCTGAGCAATTCTCGCAAGTAGGCGTGCGGGTCGTGCGCTCGGCATTGTGTGCGCTGACATAGTGGCATGTAAGGGGTATCGACGTTGGTCGGTACCCCTTTTTGTTTGCCGGTATAAAGACCGGCTTATAGGACAAAATGTGTGTCTACTTTAGGGGCATCGGCGCAGGTCGATGCCCCTTTTTCAGCCGTTTAAATT
>UROR01000014.1 GCA_900549535.1 uncultured Collinsella sp.
AGCCCGGTGAGTTCGTCTTCGATACCGGCAGCGAGCCGAGCGTCTTTAGCGGCAACCTGGGCGATTCCATCAAGGAGACCTTCGCCAATATCGGCAGCCGCTTTACCTTTGGCGGCGACGCAGGCAAGGACCAGCATGTCTACTTCATCAACACCAAGGAGATCATCGGCAACAAGTACGGCACCGCCTCGCCCGTGCCCTTCCGCGTGGTCGATAACAACATTGGCCTGGATGTCGACATCTCCGTGCGCTGCAACGGCGAGTATTCGTACCGTATCACCAACCCGCTGCTGTTCTACACCAATGTGTGCGGCAACGTGACCGATAGCTACACGCGCGACAAGATCGACAGCCAGCTTAAGTCCGAGCTGCTCACCGCCCTGCAGCCCGCCTTTGCCAAGATCTCGGAGATGGGCATCCGCTACAGCGCCATCCCCGGCCACACCACCGAGCTCGCCCGCACGCTCAACGAGGTCCTCTCGGCCGACTGGCGCGACCTGCGCGGCGTCGAGATCGTGAGCTTTGGCGTCAACTCCATCGCCGCCTCGCAAGAGGACGAGCAAATGATCAAGGACCTGCAGAAGGCCGCGGTCATGCGCGATCCCACCATGGCAGCCGCCAACATCGCCAGCGCCCAGAGCGATGCGATGCGCGCAGCAGCCGCCAACCCCAACGGCGCGATGGCAGGCTTTATGGGCATGGGCATGGCAGGTGGCATGGGCGGCATGAATGCCAGCCAGCTGTTCGCCGCCGGCCAGGCACAGCAGCAGGCCGCCCCGCAGCCGGCTCCGGCACCCGCCCCGGCTCCTGCCGCCGCACCTGCGGCCGGCACATGGACCTGCAGCTGCGGCGCCACCAACACCGGCAAGTTCTGCTCCGAGTGCGGCAGTCCCGCACCCGCCCCGGCACCGGCCAAGTGGTTCTGCCCCAACTGCGGCAGCGAAAACGGCGGCAAGTTCTGCAGCAACTGCGGAACGCCCAGGCCCTAGCGCCCCTAACTGGTAATGAGCGGGAGATCCGCCACCCCCGCATTTGCTTCTATGGGTTTCGTTCGATGAAGGAGGACACCATGAAGACAACGTTCAAAAAGTCCGTACTCGCATTTCTGACATGCGTCCTGGCGCTCGCCTTTGCCCTGACGGGCTGCAGCGGCGGCGGCAAAGACCCCAAGGCCAACTTCGTCGGCAGCTGGCAGTACTCGGGTGGAACCTTGGACGGCGAAGAGCTCACCGATGAGTACATGGATATGCTCAAGGAGTGGGGCCTCAACTGTATCCTGATCCTCGACGAAGACGGCACGGGCGTCCTCGACATGTTCCTTGAGGTCGCCGACCTGAAATGGGAGGCCAAGGGCGCCACCACCGTAACGATTACCGCCGACGATGAGTCGCACGACCTGAAGCTCAAGGACGACAAGCTCGTCCTCGAGGTGGAAGGCGACAAGCTTATCTTTACGAAGTCCGACAAGGATCTGTCCGGTACGGTGAAGAAGGATCGCGAGAACGCCGAGAAGGAAGAAGAGATCGATGAGGCCGTCGAAGACGACGACGTCCAGAGCATCGAAATCTCCCCCGCCGTCACCGTCGCCGATGACGACCTGTGCACCATCACCATCACCGAGAAGTTCAAGGACGACTGGGGCGACATCGGCTTTGTCGTCAACATCACCAACAAGAGCGACAAGGACCTGACCTTCTACGCTCCTTCCGGTAAGACCAACGTCAACGGCACCATGAAGGAACCCTGGTTCTCGGCTCACCTGATGCCCGGCACCAACGCCACCGAGGAATTCACGTTCTCGAGCGGCGAGCTTGACAGCCTTGACGACCTCGTCAATACGACCGTCGGCATCGACGCCTACCTGACCGATTCCTATGAGGACGTCGCCTCTTACAGCGCAACCATCGCGTAACGGCAGACACCGATAGCCGCGGATTGGCGGACATATCCGCGCACATGCCAGGCGGGGCCGCAGGAGTTGATCCTGCGGCCCCGCCGCTTTATGCCGATGCGTAACGAGCGCTAGCGCTCCATGTTGGGAACGATGCTGCCCTCCGTTACTGCGCGCACGGCCAAGCGCATGATGTTGTCGTATCCGGTCTTATTGAGAATCTCCGAGATGCGGCGTTTGATGGTGCCCTCGCTCATAAACAGCTCGGCCGCGATCTCGCGGCGGCTCTTACCCTCGCAGGCAAGGCGCAAGATCGACAGCTCGACATCGTCGAGGGCCGCCGTGCCCGAGAAGATGCTCTCGGGCGGCTTGGGAAACGTGCAGTAACCCGCCAGCGTGGAGCGCATCACGGCGAATAGCTCGTCGATACCGACGTTCTTGTACACAAAGCTGTCGACGCCCGCCTCACGCGCCTGGTCCACAAAGGTGATTTCGGGCATACCCGTCATGATAATGACGCGGCACTCGGGCAGTTGTTCTTTGATGCGCGCCGCCGCCACGATGCCGTTGGAATCATGCTCGGTGCACACGTCCATCAGTATCATGTCCGGGCGCTCCTTGAGCGCGACACCCAAGGCCTCGGAAGCATCGGCAATGGCGGAAACAACGGTCATATCGGGCTGGTCGCCAACGGAGCGCGCCAGGCTCTCGCGCAAGATGGCCTGGTCTTCGACTATAAGGACGCGGATCATGAACTTCTCCTTTGGACCGTGGCGTTGGAGGCGAGCGGGATGGACACCGTAAGCGTGAAGGGCGGGGCGGTGTGGACTTCCAGGCTGCCGCC
This sequence comes from uncultured Collinsella sp., assembly GCA_900549535.1. Taxonomy (GTDB): domain Bacteria; phylum Actinomycetota; class Coriobacteriia; order Coriobacteriales; family Coriobacteriaceae; genus Collinsella. The sequence goes on from UROR01000014.1 coordinate 2,736, forward strand.
CAGATTCTGTGCGACATGCCTCATACCTGGGATACCCGTTCCCTCGCGATACGATACGGGTGCAGGCGCGCCGTCGTTAGAAACGGTCATCCGCGCAACAGCGCCGTCTTCCGACGTCTCCTGCCACAGACGCACGTGGACCCGATGCGCCTGTGCATGCTTGGTGGCATTGGTCGAGGCCTCGCGGATAATCTGCAAAAATGCGGCGGCGACACGCGCGTCCTCAGGCAGCGCACCCTCAACATCGATCTGCACACTCACCAGGCCAAAGGCATGGACGATATCGCCCAGTTGCTCTGCCGGTTCGGTGTCGCCCCCGCTGCGCAGATCGGCAGCGATTGAGCGCAGCAGCGGGTCGATCTGCTCGAGTGACTCGTCATCCAGGCGCCCCTCCTCCAGATAACGATGGAGGATGGACAGGCGCTGCCCGATCACGTCGTGCACGCGAGCGCGCATACGCAGATAGGCCGCATTGTCAGCAACTTTTTTGACTTCTTCGATCTGGGCTTGGAGCTCTTGGCCCGCAAGCTCAAGCAGGTGGTTGGCTTGCGCCAGGCGATCATGAGCATGCGCATACTCTGTTACATCCAGGCCGATAATGCGCTCGAAGAGGCGGCCCGAAACCATAACGTCATCGTGCACAAACAAGCGAATCTCGGCGGGAGAAACCTCGACCACCGCCCGCGCCTCACCAAAGCGGTCCAGATTAATCCGCACGCGGTTCTGGCTGCTTTCGGGCATTTGCATGCTGAGTTTGCGCAGGTCGTTCCATGTACCGCTCATATCGCCTAGGTCGGTGGGCATATGAAGCTCCACCAGGTTTTTTCGCATGTAGCGGTTCATGAGCAGCGGACGGCCCCTCGGGTCCAGATACAGGATGCCCACGGGAATCACGTTGATGGTTTCGATCGTCGAGAACATGGTGATATCCTCCTGGCGGTTACGGACGTCCATCAAGAGCGCCGCGATGGAACGGAACAGGAAGAACGCTCCCTCTGCGATAAGGACAACGGTCCACGCCGAGCCCATGGCAAAAACCACCGGCGGTGTCACGGCGGCAACGAGCAACAGTTCGGCCAGCATGACGGGGCGACGATAGTGCACCATAAGCACCATGCCGTAGGCAAAGATCACGGCATTGAGCCACAACGCTCCGCCCATTGCCCTGGCGCAAACGTCAAGCGGCGCCACCAGATATGAGCCAGACGACGCGAACAAGATGAGCGCCGAAATAATTAGGTGAAGCACAAGGCTCGCCTCGTAGGCACAAATCACCTTACGGTTATAGGACGAGCGGCGCGATGCGATGAGCGGGACGTGGATCGTCTGCAGACACGCAGCCAGGGCAAAGACAACATCGAGCGCAACGATTTGGGGAAGAATGAGCGAAATCTGCATCGTCACTCACCCGCCCTCGGCATCAAGACGATCATGCGCAGCTGGCCGGGCTCGCCCTCAAGGCGGTATGCCACGTTGCGCCCTTGCAGAGCGCTTTCGAGCTCTTGCGCAGCGGGCGTCTGCGAAAGATCTGCATCATCGTTGGAAAAAAGCGCGGCACGCAGCTCGACACTGCATCGGTCATGATCGCCCAAGTGATACATGAGCGCCGGATGGTCGGTGGTGTAGGCAAAAAACGCAAAGTCATACACGCAGTCGTACAGGGCGCTTACCGTACTGGCGTGCATCGGGCGCCGTATGGCGATAATCGAAGCGCAATCGACATCGATGGTGCGCAGGTCGCTTGCGAGCTCGTTGGCAATGAGCTGAATGCGGTCGCGATCAAAACCGCTCTCCCCGTGCTGCGCCAACGTGAGCGACCTTTTGCGCTTGCAATAGGCGACGAGCATCTTGGCGCGCTGCAGCATGCGGTAACGCTCGTGTGAAGACGCCTCGTCGGTCAACGGTGGCAGCGAGCTCAGCAGGTCGTACATCTCTTCGAACGCGCGGGCAAGCGCCTGGTCCACGTCTTGGACTAGCAAGGTCTCGGCCTCTTGATCTGCCAGATGCGTCTTAAGATCGTAGTCGGCCGTGAGCAGCTCATTTTGGCGCTGCAGCTCCATGCGACGATGTGCCAGCTCACGGTTAAGCTCGTTGAGCTCCGACACGTCTTGGGCAAGCAGGGCCGATCCGCCCAGCAGTGGGAAGGCACGGTACATTACATCGGGATCGGACGCCACGGCAAAGGCATGAGCGCGCCCGTGCTCCTGGGCCCGCAGCTCTTCGCACACGCCCGCCGGCATTGGCTTTGACACCGGTGTGGCATAGACTTCCTGCAGGTCGCGCGTTAGAACTTTGAGGTCGAGCGGCAAGGTATCGAAGATGCCAGCAATGTCGTGATATGACGGAATGACACCGCAATCGAGGCAAATCACGAGCGTCCCCACGCACAGCACGCAAAACACGAGCGAAAAGTTGAGCTTCCATGCCCAAGGCACGCGCAGGGCGTACGAAATGGCAAAGAACGCGCCGCCCAGCAGCACGAGTGCCGCCGTGCCCGAAAAACGTTGGATACGATAGGACGAGGACCGACCCACCAAAATGAAAAAGGTCACGAAGTTAAAGGCCGTCCATATCAGAACGGCAAAATAGCCCCAGCCGTACGTGTAATCGTTGCTCCAGGTTCCACTCGATCGATCGAAGTGGAAGACCTGCTGATGAACATCGTTAGTGAGCACAAAGCCGATAAGCAGAACAGCCATGACCCACAAAACGGTGCGGTACCGGCGCCCCATACGGTGCTGTTCCACGCCCGCAAGGCGCAGGCCGCACAGCTGGTAGAGCAGCGGAATGAGCGTCATGGGCACGTAGTACAGGTACCACAGCACGGTGGCATAGAACGGTGTGAACGACTTGTATTTGAGGATGACCTCAATCATCCAGAGGGCGCAGATGGTGGCGACGGCAACAAGGCGGCGGCGCAACACATAGTCCAAACAGCGTAGATAGACCGATACACCCCAGATCGAAAATATAATTGCGGCGACAAGCAACGGGAGAGAGCTCGAGTGGACGAGCGCATCCACGACCTCTTCGGACACCTCGCTATAGGCGGGCACGACGTTGGAAAGCTTGGGGTCGGAGGCAAACAGCGCCGGCAAGACTGCCAAAAGCATGAGGAACAGCACGGTGATGGCGCCGGCGATAGCAAAGACGCGGTGACGGTACACCTGATGTGTTATACCAACAAGGAATCGCGGCATGGCGAAGAGCCTGCCGCCCCTGGGATCCGCCACGGGTGCGGATCGGGCGGTCGCGTGGCCGATATGTCGCTCGCGGGTACTCATAGTGCCTTTAGTGTACCGACAGGCAGGCCCAAAAAGCGGGCCACATGTCCCAAAATCCGCCGACGGCGAGGGACGTCGCCTGCGACTAGTCGTTTAAGAACGTCCCCAATGACTACCAATGACGAGAGTGGATAATCTCCCACTTTGAGCCCACAAACAGGCCAAAAACGGGAGATTATCCACTCTCATTCTGCGGGCACTCATTTAAGTACGTCCCCAATGAGTGCTTTCACCTCTTTTAACAAGACGCCCGGCGGACATTAACTGCTCGCCGGGCGTTTTGGTTAGGAGGCTGTGGTTGTTGGGAAAGCCTTAGGCCAGGTCCTCGCCGTTCGTCTCGATGACGTGTTTGTACCAATCGAAGCTCTTCTTTTTGGAACGCTTGAGGGTGCCGTTGCCTGCATCGTCGCGGTCCACGTAGATAAAGCCGTAGCGCTTGGACATCTCGCCCGTGCCGGCCGAGACCAGGTCGATCGGACCCCAGGTGGTGTAGCCCAGCAGGTCAACGCCGTCCTCGGTCACCGCATCGCGCATCGCGGCGATATGCTGGCGCAGGTAGTCGATACGGTAGTCGTCGTTGATGGAGCCATCCTCCTCGATAACATCCTTGGCGCCCAGACCGTTCTCGACCACAAACAGCGGCTTCTGATAGCGGTCGTACAGGTCGTTGAGGGTGATACGGAAGCCCAGCGGATCGATGGCCCAGCCCCACTGGCTCTCCTGCAGATAAGGGTTCTTGGCGCCGGCGAAGGCGTTGCCCTTGGTCTTCTCGACATCGGGGTTATCGGCACCGGCGGAGCAGCGGGTGGAGTAGTAGCTAAAGCTGATGAAGTCAACGGTGTTGGCGGCCAGGATCTCGCGGTCCTCGTCCGTCATGCCCACATCGATGCCCAGGCGCTCGAACTTCTTGACGGCATAGGCCGGGTAGTAACCGCGGCTCTGGACGTCGACGAAGAAATAGTTGCTCTGGTTGTCAATCTGCGCCTGGCGCACATCGCCCGGACGGCAGCTGTAGGGGTAGTAGCTACCTGCGGCAAGCATGCAACCGATCTTGACCTCAGGGTCGATCTCGTGGGCAATCTTGGTTGCCCAAGCGCTGGCGACGAGCTCGTTGTGGGCGGCCAGGTACTCGACGGCCTCCTTGTTCTCGCCCTCCTCAAAGACCAGACCGGCACCCATAAACGGCAGGTGCAGGATCATATTGATCTCGTTGAAGGTGAGCCAGTACTTCACCAGGCCCTTGTAGCGGGTGAAGATCGTGGTCGCGAGGTTCTTGTAGAAGTCGATGAGCTTGCGGTTGCGCCAGCCGCCGTACTCCTTGATGAGGTGGATCGGGCAGTCAAAGTGCGTGATGGTCACGAGCGGCTCGATGCCGTGCGCCTGACACTCGCGGAACACGTCCTCGTAAAAGGCCAGGCCGGCCTCGTTGGGCTCGGTCTCGTCGCCATTGGGGAAGATGCGGGTCCAGGCCAAGCTCATGCGGAAGGTCTTAAAGCCCATCTCGGCAAAGAGGGCGATGTCCTCCTTGTAGTGGTGGTAGAAATCGATGCCGGTCTGCGCGGGATAGTAATAGCCGTCCTCAAAGTCGAGCATCTTGCGCTGGCCGGAGACCACCGCATAGCGCTCGGGGCCGTGCGGGGCCACATCCACGTTGGCCAGGCCGCGGCCGTCCACGTCGTAGGCGCCCTCGCACTGGTTGGCAGCCGTCGCGCCGCCCCACAGGAAGTCATTACGGAAAGCCATGCATCAATCCTTTCGCACGCTGTTGTCATAGACTCAGCATCCCTACAAACAACGCGTCGCTCAACGGCAACGGCGCAGGTCGACACTTCTTTTCGCGCACAGGCGCTCGGCAGCCGCCCCCGTCTGACACTTTTTGATACCTGCCCGCCCAAACCGCCAACCACCACAAAGGTGCCTGTCCCCTTTGTGGTAGTTTGGGCAGGTTTGTCTCGATCTGTAACAGGTAGACCGCCAAAACCGGGCCTGGTGTTACAGATCGAGATTTTCGGGCAGCCCCCCGCAGTTTGTCTAAATCTGTAACAGGTAGAGACGATTTAGCCCGCTAGATGTTACAAATCGAGACGGAAGATGCTAGTCACAGGCGATGTCGAGGTTCTTGCCGACGAGGCCCACGTAGCCGCCCTCGGCAGCCTTGGGACTATCTGCGTGGCAGAGAACCCACTTGTCGGCCTTCCAGTAGCAGTAGCTGTCGCCGGCGGCGGGCATGTCGGCTGCGGCCTCGGGGCGCGGGCCATTGGTGCCGGCGGGCAACGCAACCATTACCTGGAAGCCGCCGTCGTCGACCATGCACGGCGTGTAGTGGAGCGTGGTGTTGAAGACTTCGACGACCGTACCCGCCGGCACGCGGAACGCCTTGACGCACGCGGTGTCGAGCTTGCCGCCCTCAATCTCCCAGCGATGCGCCACGAGCAGGATAAAGTCGCGGGCGCCCAGGTTAAACTCGCTGGCGCGGTGATACTCCAGGCAGTTGAGCTGCGTGTTGTGGCCGTTGCACCAGCCCAGCTGGAAGGGACGGCCGCCGTACATGAGAAAGCCCAGCTTATCGGCACCCTTGACGCTCTCGAGCTCCGGCGCGCTTGCTACGTACTTGCTGCCTTCGGGGATGGGCGTGGCAGAGAGCGCCTCGAGCACGAGCGACGTGAGCTCGGACGGAACGTCATCCCAAACGTTGCCATAGGATTTGAACTCGGGATCGTTGACAGAATAGATGTGCATGTTCGCTCCTGTTCGTAAATGTGACTATACGAACATTCTAGAACAAACATGAGCGATTTTGAACGCTCGTCCCGACCACTCAACAAAAAGGCGCCCCCGCATAAGCGAAGGCGCCCAATGCGCGCGCTTTGGGCGATAAAGCCCTTACGCCTGCTGATAATGCAGGTGCTTCTCATCGATATCGGCCAGGTCGCGGTCGAGATAGCGACGCGCGAGCCAGTTTGCCATGGGGAGGTTCTGGTCCAGATAGTTACCGCACTCCTCGGGAGCGGCACCGGGGACATCGCCCTCAAAGCCGGCGACAAACTCGAACAGCTCACGCACGAGCGGCAGGATCTCCTCGCTCGTCACCTCGCCAAACACGACGAGGTAAAAGCCCGTGCGGCAGCCCATGGGACCAAAGTAGACAATGCGGCTCGACCACTCGGCATGGTTGCGAAGGAACGTCGCGCCCAGGTGCTCGATGGTGTGGCACTCGGCCGTGTTCATGACCGGCTCCTTGTTGGGCGTGGTCAGGCGCAGATCAAAGGTGGTGACGGCGGCGCCGGTCGCCGGATCGCGGTCGATGCGGCTCACATACACGCCGGGCTCGAGCAGCAGATGGTCAACGGAAAAACTCGCGATACGCTCCATGGCAGTTCCTCTCGGTAGTCAATTTGGGACGGGGCTCTTTTAGCTGGTTCGAATGATCGCACCAATCATACCAGTCAAAAAAGCCCCGTCCCAAATGAGCTACCCGGGAATAGCCTGCGGGCGCCGCACAGCCGCCTAGGCAGTGTAGGCGATGGTCGCGTCGACGGCGTGACGCCAGCCGGCGATCTTTTTGGCTCGCTCGTCGGCAGGCATGGCAGGCTCCACGATGCCGCGGGCGCCGTAGACGTCAACGACATCGCGCGTGTACATGCCCAGCGCAATGCCGCAGGCCCAAGCCGCACCCAGACCGCTCATCTCGTCGTTGCTCGCAATGCGGATGGGCGAGCCGACCAGGTCGCTCTCAAACTGCATCAGGTACGCGTCGCGCGTGGGACCGCCGTCAACACGAAGCTCGGCCAGTGCCGCGCCCGAATCCTCGACCATCGCATCGATCACGTCGAAGATCTGATAGGCGATCGACTCGTCGGCGGCCTTTACGAACTCCGCACGGCCCGTGGTGCGCGTCATGCCAAAGACGCAGCCCTCGGCATCGCTCGCCCAGTGCGGCGCGCCCAGGCCAGTGAACGCCGGCACAAAGTAGACGCGGCTCGCCGGATTGGCGGCGTAGCACAGGTCGGTGACTTCCTCGGGATTGTTGATGAGCTCCAGGTCGTCGCGCAGCCACGTCTTGACGGCGCCGGCGTAGCTCACGTTGCCCTCGAGAACATACTCGGTCACACCGTCCATACGCCACGCAAGCGAGCTCGAAAGCCCGTGCGAGCTGGCGACAAACTCGTCGCCGACGTTCATCATGACCGAGCTGCCGGTGCCATAGGTCGCCTTGGCCATGCCGCGGCTATGGCAGCCCTGGGCAAACAAGGCGGCATGGCTGTCGCCGAGCACGCCGTGGATGGGCACGGGCGCCGGCAAAAAGCCGCCCAGGTCCGTTGTACCGAACAGGCCATCGGAATCGGTCACCTGCGGCAGGCACGCCGGATTGACACCAAAGGCCTCGCACACCGGCTCGCTCCAGCAGCCACGGCGCAGGTCAAAAAGCTGCGTGCGGCTGGCATTGGACCAGTCGCAGCGGAACTCCGCGCCGCCCGTGAGCGTCCAGACCACCCAGGCATCGATGGTGCCCAGGCACAGCTCGCCCGCCGCCGCGGCCTCGGCAGCCGCGGGAACGTTCGCGAGGATCCAGGCCATCTTGCCCGCCGGATAGTAGGGCGAGAGCACCAGACCCGTCGTGTCACGCACCAGCTCGGCCACGCCTTCGCGCGCAGCCAGCTCGTCGCACAGCTCGCGGGCGCGGGCGCACTGCCACACCACGGCATCGCACAGCGGCTCGCCCGTCGTGCGGCTCCAGGCAACGGTGGTCTCGCGCTGGTTGGAAATGCCAACGCCGGCGATGTCTGCCGGATCGACCCCGGTCTCCTCCACCACGGTGCGTGCCACAGCCAGCACGTTAGCGGCGATCTCGGCTGGATCATGGCTCACCCAGCCAGCCTCGTTGACAATCTGGCGATGCGGGCGATCGGCACGATGAATCAAATGGCCGCCCTCGTCCACCAGCAGCGCCTTGGTGCCCTGCGTAGACTGATCGATTCCGATGATGTATTTGCTCATGTACTCTCCCATTCCTTCCGCCAAAGCAAAGACAGCCTGGCGGACAAGGAGCGAGCGGCCGCCAAGTGCCGCAGATTGCCGTGAAAGAGGAGCGCCGCGTACTTTGCGTACGCAAGCGACGGTTTGAACGGCAAGGTGCGGTGCTTGGCGGCCGCGCAGCGTCTGTTTCTACTAGTTGCCGAGGAACTCGGCGACCGTCTTGGCAATACCTTCGCCGGTGAGGCCGTAGTGCGCAAAGACCTCGGGGCTCGTGCCGGTGATGACCGGCGCGTCGGGCAGGCTCAGGCACTTAATCGGACGCGGGCAATGCTCGCCCACGACCTGCGCGACCATGGAGCCCAAGCCGCCAAAGGGGCTGTGCTCCTCGACGGTCACAACGGCGCGTGTGGCACCGGCGGCCTCGATCACGGCCTCGGCATCGAGCGGCTTGACGCAGTACATGTCGAGCACGGTGGCGGAGATGCCTTGCTCGGCCAGCAGATCGGCGGCGTCCACGGCATGGCGGACCATCTCACCGGTGGCGACAATCGTCACATCGGTGCCGCGGCGCACCCAGGTGGCGCGATCCATCTGGAACGGGCACTCGTCCTCAGTGTACACGTCCTCCACCGGGTTGCGGCCCACGCGGATGTAGGCCGGCTTGTTGTCGGCGACCAGGGCACGCACGAGCTCGGCGGTCTGGAAGCGATCGCTCGGCAGATACACGCGCATGTTGGGAATCGCGCTCATGGCGGCGATATCCTGCGCGGAGTGATGGCTCATGCCTAAGGCGCCGTAGGACACGCCGCCCGAGATGCCGATGAGCTTGACGTTGGTGTTGGAGTACGAAACGTCGACCTTGCACTGCTCATACGAGCGCGTGGTCACAAAGGACGCCGGCGAGGCGGCCCAGGCCTTCTTGCCGCACGAGGCCATGCCGGCGGCGATGCTCACCAGGTCCTGCTCGGCAATGCCGACCTCAACGGACTGCTGGGAATACTGGTCAAAGAACGGCGTGAGCGATGCAGAGCCGCGGGAGTCGGAGCACAGGACGACGATGTCTTTATCGGTTGCGGCGGCCTCGAGCAGCGTGTCGCAGATAGCCTTTCGGTTGGCGATCTTGTTAGCCATTGATGGCCTCCTTATGGGCAGCGAAATCGGCGATGATCTGGGCATATTCCTCATCGTTGGGCAGGTGATGATGCCAGGCGGCCTTGTCCTCCATAACCGGCGAGCCGTAGCCCTTCACTGTGTTGAGGATGATGACCGTGGGCTTACCCTTGGTCTCGGCGGCCAGCGTCAGCGCGGCATCGATGGCCTGGACGTCGTTGCCCGGAATGGACAGCACGTTCCAACCGAAGGCGGCCCAGCGCTCCTCCTGCGAATCCTGCTTCATGACGTCCTCGGTGCTGCCGCTGATCTGCAGGCGGTTGCGGTCCACGAGCGCGCACAGGTTATCGAGCTGGTAATTGCCGCCGCTCATGGCGCCCTCCCAGACCGAGCCCTCGGCAAGCTCGCCGTCGCCCATGATGGTGTAGACGCGGTAGCCGCGGCCATCCATCTTGCCGGCAAGTGCCATGCCCACAGCCACGGGCAGACCGTGACCCAACGAGCCCGAGTTCATCTCGATGCCCTTGAGCTTGTTGTTGGGGTGGCCGATGTAGGGGCTGCCGAACTTGGAGAAGCGGGCCTTGACGTCATCAAGGTCAAGATAGCCCTCGTGGCAGAGCACCGCGTAGTAGGCCTCCATGGCGTGGCCCTTGGAGAGCACGAAGCGATCGCGGTTGGGATTGTCGACGGTCTCGGGCGAAATGTTGAGGTGGTTGGCGTAGAGGGTCATCAGCGCATCGATGACCGACATGTCGCCGCCGATGTGCCCGCCGGCGCCAGCCATGATGATATCGACGCAATCGCGTCGAAGGTCCCAACGCAGGGACTCAAGCTCTTCGATAGTTGCCATTTCTACTCTCCTCGCAGGTAAGCTTTGACGTCTTCTTCGATGGGGTCGTACAGGTCGGGGACAATGCCGATGTACTTGCACGCCTCGTAGAGCACCGGCACCACGTTGGCGTGAATGGCGACGCAATGGTGGATGTAGGGACCCTCGACGATCTTGGCCTCGAGGCGCTTGAGGTTGTCGACCTCGACCCACAGGTAGGTGCCCATGCCGGCCGGGCCGTCGATGCCGCGGGCGTTGCCCAGCAGCAGCGAGTACTCGCCGTTGTCGCCGTCAAAGCGAGCAAGGGTGAGGTCGCCGTGCTTGGCCTCGGCCGTCAGCGCGCCGGGGTGATCGAAGGCCAGCGGATAGGTGAGCTTGGGCTTGACGGCCGCGCAGCTGCAGGGCCAAGGGCCGCAATGCTGCAGCAGCTCGCCGTTCTCGTTGTCGGGATGGCGAACGGTCCAGTCGGCGAACATGCCGCGGTGACGGCCAAGATCGGCCGCCTCGACCATGAGCGCGGTGATGGCGCCGTGGATGTCGGTCTCGCAGACGACGGGGATACCCATCTCGTTGAGAATGGCATTGGCAGCGCAGGGCATAATGCCCAGCTCGTCCTGCAGGGCATTCCAGCACTGGATGGCGCCGGCGTTGCAGCCGTACTTCTCGACCAGGCGCTTCATGGCGATGGCGAGTCCAGCGACCGCGGGAACCTTGTCCTCGGGGATACAGATCTCAAAGCTGTCGGCGATATGGGCAAGCATGGCGGTCATAGCCTGCTCGTCGGCCTGGGCGTCGCGCACGGCTTGAACAAGCTCGGTCATGGGGATGGGCGAAAGCTGGATGTTGAACTTCTCGAGCAGCTCGCCCTCGTTGCACATGGTCGACCAGAAGTCGAACGGACGGGTGGCCATCTGCAGGATGCGGGTGTGCTTGAAGGTCTTAACGACGTTGCACACAGCCAAGAAGTCCCAGACGCCGCGCTCGAACTCGGGATCGGTCAGGCGGCAGTTGGTCATGTAGGTGAAGGGGACCTGGAAGCGGCGCAGAACCTTGCCGGTGGCGAACAGGCCGCACTGGCTGTCGCGCAGGCGGGTGCCGTCGGGCTCGGGGCGCTCGTCGCGCGGGCCCCACAGCAGCACGGGCAGGCCGAGCTCGCGGGCAAGGCGGGCGCAGACGTACTCGGTGCCAAAGTTGGCGTGGCACAGCATGATGCCGTCGACGCCCTCGGCGCGGAACTTCTTGACGATAGGCTCGATATGGCTGTCGTCGAACAGCAGGCCCTCGTCGTTGATGTCGTCGATATCCACAATCTCGACGCCGATCTCGCGCAGGCGATCAGCCGTCAGACCGCGATACTTGATCGCGTCCGGCGCGCTAAAGATACTGCGGCGCGTGGGCACAAAGCCGAGCTTGATCTTGTCCATGTACGTCCTCCCCTAGTCACATGTTCAGTAAACAGACGCATGTTTCGTTTTGTTCTGTTTACTAAATGTTTTACTCTTTTGTTTAAAAGTTTAGCGCGAAAATCTCGTAAACGGTAGAGAAATCAGCCTAAACGGTATGTAAACAATCTGAACATACAAGGGCATCAAAAAGAGGGCCCCGAAGGACCCTCTCTTAGTAGCGTTATGTATGGCTGCCTTAGCGAGCTTTGCCTCCCTACGGCCTGGCGTTGCCTTTGCCTAGATTTCGCGCACGCTTTGGCGCTCGACAAAATAGGTCGACACGGCCGTCTTGCAGGTATAGCTCTTGGGATTGCGGATGTTGCCCACCAGGCGGCGCACCGCGATCTCACCCACCTCGTGCTTGGGAACGTGCACCGTGGTGAGCGGCGGATTGGAGAAGGCGCCCAAAGACAGATCGTCAAAGCCGATGATTGAGACATCCTCGGGGACACGTATGCCGTGCTCGTTCAGCGCGCGCATGGCGCCTACGGCGAGCACGTCGTTTTCGGCAAAGAAAGCCGTCGGCAGGTCGTCGCGCGAGACGCTGTCGAGCCATGCGCCCATGTCGCGATAAGCACCTTCGAGCGTGGTGCCCAGTGTGACGCGCCATGTCGGGTTGGCCTCAAGGTCCGCATCCTCAAGCGCTTGGCGATAGCCGCGCTCGCGATCCTTAAAGTTGCGGATGCGAAGGTCGCCTGCCAGATAGCCGATTTGCTTGTGACCCTTCTCGATAAGGTAGTCCACGGCGCGCAGCACCGAGTCGGTGTTGGCAATGACTACGGCATCGAAGTACTGACGATCGCTCCAGCCATCGAGCACGATCAAGTGGGCGGCAGCGTTGGCGAACAAGGCATAGTCTTCCGCACCCAGCTCGGTACCCATCAGCACGATAGCAGCGGATGGATCGGCGATCAGGCCCTCGACCTGCGGACGCACGGCGTCCAAGTCGCTAAAGTCGAGCGAGACAAAGCTCGTGCTCATACCGTGACGACGCGCCTGGCGCTCCACGCCCTCAATAACCGCGGGATGAAAGGTGCTCTCGTCCAAAATGGCGCCCGTCTTGCGCGCGAGCACAAACTGAATGCTCTCGAGCTGCGTCGACTGCTGGTAGCCAAGCGATTGCGCGCACTCCAGGATGACCTTGGCGGTCTCTTCGCTCACGCTGCGCTTGCGGTTGAGCGCGTTGGACACGGTCGCAGGCGAAAAACCGGTGATGCGGCTGATCTCGCGAACACTTGCTTTGGCCATTGTTCCCCCTAGCAACGGCCGTGGCGGAGCATCGCAACTCGATGGCTCGGCAAATAAACGACCGCAAATTCAATCTAAACAGAGTAGTAAATGTTTATGAGCTAGTTTAGCCTGTTGTCAAGTAAAGTGGCCCGACTATTCCCCCAACGGGCACATTTGTCCATCTTAACGTTATTACGCAAGGTCTTCGCCATTGCTTGCTATTACGCGTCGGTACCATTCGAAGCTTTTCTTTTTACGTCTCTCAAACGAGCCCGCACCGCTATCGTCTCGATCGACATAGATAAACCCGTAGCGCTTACGCATCTGTCCTGTGGCGACCGAAACCAAATCGATCGGGCCCCAACAGGTATATCCCATGAGTTCCACCCCGTCGAGCTCGACGGTCTCCCTCATCGCCTCGATGTGGGCCCGCAGGTATTCAACTCGATAGTCGTCTTCTATTTCACCCGAATCTTCCGGCACATCAGGAGCACCCAAACCGTTTTCGACGATGAACAGCGGCTTTTGATAGCGATCCCAGATTTCATTCATGGTGACGCGCAGCCCTTTGGGGTCGATAAACCTCCCCCAAGGCTCCTGTTTTAGATACGGATTAGGCGCCGAGCGAAGAAGGTTCGAATCGAACTGACCTTCCGCATGCGCTTTTGCGACGCGCGTCGAGTAATACGAAAACGAGACGAAATCGACCAGGTTTGCAGCCAGTACTTCGCGGTCATCATCCCGATAGGGCACCTCAAAACCATGGCGGGCGTATTCCTTGAGAACATAGCTCGGGTACGCACCGCGCACCTGGACGTCGGTAAACATGTAATGGCTGCGATTCTCAGCCTGCGCAGCCAGCACATCGTCCGGATCACATGTAGCCGGATAGAAGACACCTGCGTTGAGCATGCAACCGATCTTCGCCCCAGGGCACAGTTCATGACACGCCCCGACCGCACGGGCGCTCGCAACCAATACATGGTGCACGGCCGTGTGAACCGTTGCATAGCGATTCTCCCCTTGCTCGAAGATGATCCCCGCCGCCATAAAGCACGCCTGCGTCATGATGTTGATCTCGTTAAAGGTCAGCCAATAATTGACCAATCCCCGATAGCGCTCGAACACGGTACGCGAATATCGCTCGAACAGGTCGACCAACCTGCGATCGCGCCATCCGCCATACGCATCGACGAGATGCATGGGGACATCATAGTGGTTGAGCGTCACCAAAGGCTCAATGTCATGCGCGCGACACGTCCTAAAAACATCCTCGTAAAAGGCAAGGCCTTCTTCATTGGGCTCGGCTTCGTCTCCTTTGGGAAAAATGCGGCTCCAGGCGATTGATAAGCGCAGGCATTTAAAACCCATCTGGGCAAACAGTTCAATATCCTGCTTGTACCTATGGTAAAAATCAATGCCCTTGCGAGCGGGATAGAAGCTGTCGGGTGCCAACGCACGCGGATCAAGGTCTCCCCGCATGACGTCCATGCGTTGATCGCCAAACGGCAGCATGTCGGAATTGGCTAAACCGCGACCGCCTTCGTTCCATCCTCCCTCGCACTGGTTTGCAGCCAGAGCCCCGCCCCATAAAAAATCTTCTCTAAACATTATGGTGTCGTCCTTTCTATCAAATTCCCGGCCCACACTGTCGAACGCAACGGACTCGGCAAGTGCCGCGCAACAGCACAGTACCGTTGCGCGGCCAAGGGGTCGGACCGCGCAACGGCTGGGGAGCATATTTGTGTAGTAGCCTCTTATGCCTCGACGGATTCAACGGCCTCAGAATCGCCGCTCTTGGACTTCAACGGCATCTTCTCCTGTCCTTCAAATCCAAAAATCATCGCCAACGCAAACGTCACGGCACCGCCAGCAAGACACCCGATGGTGCCAGGGATGATATCCTGAGCAAACATGAGCACGTTCATCCATGGAAAACCAACGCCAGTGAAGATATAGACGTTGGCATGAAGAAGGCTTACCAGCAGACCACCGACAGCACCACCAATCATGTTCCAGGCAAGAGCCTTCTTGTCGCGAAACAGGATGCCGTAGATGATGGGCTCACTCACGCGACCGAAGGCATAGGTGATGAACAAGTTCCAGCCCGTGGCTCGACTCTCCTTGTCCTTAGCGCGCAGGCCATAGGCGAGCGCGATGGCAAGCGTGGTGTAGGCTACAACCGCGGTGCCGGGGTATAAGATGGCGTCGTAACCGTTCTGGAGCGCGGCGGGCAATATGGCGGTATAGATCGGCACGTGCATGCCGGTGGCGATGATCAGATTCCAGAATGCGCCGATAACCGCGGTCGCAGCGGGACCGGCAACAGAGGCGAGCCAAATGATGAAATCGGCCACAAGGCCCATGACAAATTGGACGGCAGGGCCGCAGAGGCACAGCGCGACCGGCAACATCACGAGCACCGTACCCACGGGTACGATCAGAATGCGCAACATATCAGGCGAGATCTTCTTAAAGAAGCGCTCAACATAGGACTGGGCCCAGGTGATCAAGATGACCGGAAGAACAGCCTGGGTGTAGTTGACGAGCTGCATGGGGATGCCGAAGACGCTGAAAGGCTTTCCGTCCTCAACAATAGCGAGCATGTCGGGATAAATCATCACAACAGCGATGAGCAGTGCCAGCACAGGACTCGTTTTGAACTTCTTAGCCGAGCTATAGGCGGCAAACACCGGGAAGTAGTAATACGCCGCATCGCCCACCAGGGAAAGGATCCGATACAGGTCGCTCGTTTCGGACATAAAACCGGCGCCTTCGGGCCCAAACAGAATAACGAGCATCTTGAAGATACCGGCGACACAAAAGATCGGAAGGATCGGGGTGATAGCGCCGCTCACGGCATCGAGCAGCTGATTGAAGAGGTGCTTGGGCGCCAAGCGCTCCTTCCAGCTAAGCTGAGGGCCATCGAGTTCCTCGTCAATCGATACCGTGACCTCGAATCCGCCCTGCTTACAAACCTCGTCGTAGACCTTGTCGACCGTGGGCCCGACCACCAGCTGCACCTGCCCTCCGGCATGCACGACGCTGATGATAGACGAGATGTCCTCAAGCTTCTCATCATTCGAGAGGCTTTCATCCTTGAGGTTGAAGCGCAGGCGCGTCATGCAATGCGTAACCGAAGCCACGTTTTCCGCCCCGCCCACAGTGGAGAGAATCTGCTCTGCCACCTTTTTGTAATTTGCCATCATTGGCTCCTTTGCACAATCTTGGCTTACTGTTCGAATCGGCAAAGGTCATGCCCCGAATGGCTACGGGTTACAATCCTTTTTTGGAGATGATCCGGTTGAGATGGATCATCAGATAGAGTTCCTCCTCCTCGGAGAGCGTGGCGTCCCACGTTTCACGACAATAGGAACCGATATGCTTCACGCACTCTGCCAACTGCGGAAACTCCTCACGAAAGTTCTTGTACATCTGCATGTTGGCGCTGTTCAGCGACTCGCCGGCTTGAATGCGCTTGAACAGGTACCGCAGATGCGTGGCGAAGCGGGTGAAATCAAAGGAATCGCGGTCGACAATAATGCGGAAATCGCTTTCGAGAATCTCGATAACGTCCTCGAGCATATCGTCGAACTGCTTTGCGGGCTCGGCCGTGGCTTTGACGGCTTCAACAACCCGTGCGTTCACGAGATTCATCGCAATACTGGCAATCTCATCCTTGGGAAGCCGCTCTCCGAGCTCCTTCTCGAGTCGCATGACGATAAACTGGGCAGCCTTGTATTCCTTCGGATACGTCTCCCGCACTTCATAGGCAAGAGGCATTGCGATGCGGACCCCCTTTTGGGCTCGCGCAACGGCAAACGACAGGTGATCAGCCATGAACAGCGTCGCATTGGTCGAGAGGTCGTAGGGCAGTTCGTTGGCAACGATGTCCATAACTTTCGCCGCAAACATCACGATATCCGAGGGAAGATCCCTCATGACATCTTGTCCTTTAGGATCAATGTCGTAAAACGTATGCTCGATTTTAGAAAGAGGGAGCTCTCGAGGAAAATCTCCGCCGAAACCGACGCCCCTGCCCATGGCGATGACATCTCGCCCCTGTCCGTCACGGCAAAGAACCGCGTTGTTGTTAAGCTTTTTAATTGCAAGCATGGTGAACCTCCTTTCAAGAACACTCACAGAAAAAGGCATGATAGCCAATAGCAGTGCTATTGCGGTCATGCCTTACGTAACAATCCGTGTTGTATTGCTCTTGGGCATGCCTCCACACAGGAGTAACAATCCAAGATGCAGAATTCATTATAGCGCTCTCCCCGCCCCGGGGACCATCGGGCTGGCGAACGGTAGATGTCGGCCCGCCAGCGGCCACATCGAGCAGATGGGCGTGCTTCGATCCCGAGCCTAGCCTAGGATGCGGGCCATGCGTGCCTTGAACTCCGCGAGGAAGCGCGGGGCGTCGACGGTCAGCGCCACGAGTGCGCTCTTGTCGGGGTCGGACAGACGGCGCTCATCGCAGATGGTGCGACCGCGGTACTCGCCCAGCAGATCAACACGCAGGTTGCAGCCGAGCGCGCCCACGAGCGTGGGATCAATCGCCACGGCAACGGCTAGCGGATCGTGCAGCGCACAGCCGCCAAGATAAGGCGCGTTCATCTCGTATGAGCCAATGTAGTGCTCGACCATGCCTGCAAACGCGCAGCCCGCCATGGTGCCCGAACCCGTCCAGCCGGCGATATCGCGGCGCGTGAGCACCACGCGATGCGTCACGTCCAAACCAACCATGGTGAGCTTGCGGCCCGAACGCAGCACGGCATCGGCGGCCTCGGGATCGCTTGCCATGTTGGCCTCGGCGCCCGCGCTCACGTTGCCGGGCACGGTAAGGGCGCCGCCCATCACGACCACACGGCCGATAGACATCATCGCCGCCGCATCGCGCTCAAGGGCGAGCGCCAAGTTTGAGAGCGGGCCGGTCGCCACGTAGACCAAATCGGGGCCATAGGTGCGTGCGGCATCGATCAGATAATCGACCGCCGCGTTACCATCGGCCGATGTCGCCCCCACCGGCTCGTAGGGCGATGCGGGCACGCTCGCGCCGCCAATGCCGTTTTTACCATGGATGAGCGTGGTGGACGCCGGCGGCGTATAGGGCTCGGTCGCCTTGATGGGTCGGTCGGCGCCCAGGTACACCGGCACCTCGGGGCGACCCAGCAGGTCGAGCACGGCCAGGCAGTTATGCGCCGACTGGTCTACGCGCACGTTGCCAAAGCACGTGGTAATGCCCACGAGCTCCACCTCGGGGCTCGCGATGGCATAGGCGAGCGCCATCGCATCGTCTACGCCCATATCCAGATCAAGGATCAGCTTCTTGGTTGCCATTGTTCTACTCCGCTTCTCCGTCTAAACCGTCTAAACCAAACTTACGCTCAACTTCGGCGCGCGTGGGAATCGATTGCTGAGCACCCAGGCGCGATACTGTCGCTGCCGAGGCGCGAGCGCCTGCGACCATGCACTCAAAAAGGGGCAAGCCCTGCAGCCGAGCCGCCGCAAGTGCGCCGATAAACGTATCGCCGGCGGCCGTCGTGTCGACCACCTCGCTAGAGAGCGCCGGCATGCGTAGCAGCCCTCCATCATCGCCGAGCGTAACCGATCCGGATCCGCCCAGTGTGATAACCGCGGCACCGACACCCTTAGCGAGCAAGGCCTTAAGCGCGGCCACGCAGCTCGCGTCACCCGTGGGCAAGATGCCCGTCAGCACCTGGCACTCGGTCTCGTTGGGACAAACCAAGTCGACCGCAGGCCACGCTCCCGCCGGCAGGTCGCAGGCGGGCGCCGGATTAAAGACCGTATAGAACCCCAACCCGTGGGCGCAAGAGAGCGCCGCAGCCGTTGCCATCAGGTCGCATTCGCCCTGGGCGATAAAGACGCCGCCGGCAGCCGGGGCGAGGTCGCAGATATCGGCGTCAAGCTCGTCAGCCACCAGATAGCGCAGCGCGCAGGCTACGTCCTCGCCCGAAAGCGCATGGTTGGCGCCCGGCGACAACACGATGCGGTTGTCGTTCTCGCAGCGAATGATAGTCGCGGTGCCAGTCTCCACGTCGTCGCGACGCGCCACAAACTCAACGCCCACGCCTGCATCTTGGAGTCCCGCCACCAGTGCATCGCCAAATGCATCGCGCCCGACGGCGCCGATCATGCACGTGCGCGCACCCATGCGCGCGGCGGCCACAGCCTGGTTGGCACCCTTGCCGCCGGCGTTGGTGATAAAACCGCTACCGCCGACGGTCTCGCCCGCACGCGGCATGCGCTCACACGCCACCGAAAGGTCCATGTTCATGCTGCCGAACACCGCAACGATGCCGCGATCTGCCATGGAAACCTCCTCATCTGCGGGCTTTATGCCCACCGTCGGCCGTCGATCGTGCACTCTCGCACCCCCTATAACTTTAGTTCACTTTGATGTGAACGCGCGCTTGAGGTTGCGCCAGCAGCAAGCATTCACAGGAGCGGGCAGCTACAATGAATACGTGCTGATTTTTCTCGTCATTGGATGATGTTTTATGGAACAATTCCCGCAATCGAGCTCACGCGGCCCGCGCCGCGCGCCCGATAACCAGGCGCCGCACGAACGCCCGCGCACTGAACGCCGCGCAGGCGACCCGCGACGCACCCCGAGCCCCCATCGAGCACCCGCCAACAAAGCGGACCACGCCAGCGCCGCCGCCGCGGACCAGACGCCCACTCGTCCCAAATCTCGTTACATTCCCGCCCTCGACGGCCTGCGCACGCTCGCCGTTGTCGCGGTGGTGCTCTATCACCTCAATCTTACGTGGGCTCAGGGCGGCCTGCTCGGCGTCACGATCTTCTTTGTACTTTCGGGCTATCTGATCACGCGCTTGTTGCTCAACGAAGTCGCTAAGACCGGCCGCATCGACCTTAAGAGCTTCTGGATTCGCCGCATCCGTCGCCTGGTCCCCGCCGTGGTAACGGTAGTGTTCGTGACCTGCGCGCTGTGCACCATCTTTAACCACGTGATGCTCACCAAGATGCGCCCCGACATCCTGCCGTCGCTGCTGTTCTTCAACAACTGGTGGCAGATTGCCCAAAACGTCTCGTACTTCAATGCTCTGGGCGACCCCTCGCCGCTCACGCACTTTTGGTCGCTTGCCATCGAGGAACAGTTCTATCTGATTTGGCCGCCATTGCTGTTTGCCATGGTATCCATGCACGTGAGCAAGCCCAACACGCGCCGCGTGGTTCTGGGCCTTGCCGCGGTATCTGCCCTCGCCATGATGGTACTTTACAACCCTGCCGCCGACCCCAGCCGCGTGTACTACGGCACCGACACCCGCGTATTCTCGCTGCTGCTGGGTGCCTGGATGGCCTTTATCCCCGATCGCGACCTGGCGCCGGTGCGTCTCGCGCATCGTTTGGGACTCAATCGCCTGGCTAGCGCCGTCAAGCACGGCAAGAACACCGAGGGCAAGCTTGGCGAGAAGGCCGACGAATCAGCCGAGACCGCCCCGGCACAGCCGAGCGCCCTCGTGCGCTTTTGGTCCTCGCCCGCATCCATCGATGTGCTGGGCGTCGTGGGTCTGGTTGGCCTTGCCGCCATGGTCGCACTCACCAACGGCTACACCGCGTTCCAGTATCGCGGCGGCACGCTGTTATGCTCCATCCTCACGCTCATGGTTATTGCGGCCTGCGTGCAGCCCCAGGGAATGGTTGCCCGCGCGCTGTCCGCCGAGCCGCTCGTGTGGGTTGGCAAGCGCTCGTACAGCATCTACCTGTGGCACTATCCGCTGCTGTTGCTCATGAACCCGGTCGCCAACATCAACGATACGCCCTGGTGGCAGTACATCTTGCAGGTACTTGTGGTGGTCGCCGTAGCCGAGTGCTCCTATCGTTTTATCGAAACGCCGTTTAGGAAGGGCACCTTCGGCCGCACCATCGCCGAATTCCGCGATGGCACCACCACGCCCGCCAACTGGGCACGCGCGCACGTCCCTGTCTGCGCAGCCTGCGCTGTCGTGTTGGTCGTTGCGCTGGGCGGCCTGATCTTTGTGCCCGAGACGTCTGCGCTGAGCGGCGAGGGTGCCGAAGTTCTGAACAAGGAAGCCAAAAACACCGCGCCCACCGACCAGCAGGCGGCCGACGACACCGACAAGGACAACGACGGCTTCCCCGATGGCTCCTACGACCTGTTGATGATCGGTGACTCCGTGTCGCTGCGCGCCGTCGATTCCTTTGACGGCGTGTTCCCGCACAGCCATATCGATGCCGAAAAGGGCCGCCAGTTTGATGCGGGCCGCGCGACATTTGAGGGCTATATCCAGCAGAACCTTGCCGGCAAGATCGTGGTCTTTGCCCTGGGCACCAATGGTTTGGTAACTGATGACCAGATCGATGCCATCATGGCCGATGCCGGCGACAAGCGTATCGTCGCGTTTGTGAACACACGCAGTCCGCAGCCGTGGGTCGGGTCCACGAACCAGGCCATCGCCAACGCCGCCACGCGCTACAAAAATGTACGCGTTATCGACTGGTACGGGCACAGCGCCAACCGCAACGACCTGTTCGACGGCGACGGCACGCACCTGTCGACTACCGGCGTGACCGAGTACCTCAACCTGATCCACGATGCGGTCAAGAAAGACCTGCCCGTGCACCCCGAAGACCACGTCAACGATCCGCAGCCGGCAGCCGTCAAGTCCGCCGGCGACGCACTCGTCAATGCCCTCGCCTACAAGCCACACAAGCTGGGCACCGACAAGTAACGCGCAGTCAAATCTGTTTACAACCGCAGGGGGCGTCGGCCCTGGCCGACGCCCCCTGCGGCAGTTAGGGACGTTCCTTATGTGCCGGCACCTGGAGACACTCCTGGCGCAGCCAATGAAGACCTCTATGAATGAATTCCAGGCCGCTCCGCCCCTCCAGACATCGTTTCCGTGCCTCGCGCCTGCCCCAAACAATCAAAACAAGCCCTTTTCGCCGCAACCTCAAAGGTCCGTGGGCAAAAAAGGGCAAATATGAGTACTGTTACCATTTTAGTAGCAGGCAAAACCACTCAAAATGACGTTCGGGCGACCCCTACAGCCCCCTAAAGCAGCCAACCTGACTGGCTTAAGGCGTATTGAAGCAAATTTTAATGAACATACTATAGGTTATGTTCATTATCTTTTTGGATGTAAATGCCATTCACTTAGCAACAGTACTCATATTTGGCATTTTTTGCCCACTGCCATATAACTAACACCCTATAGCAGACGAAAAACAGGCCGCAGCCCATCGCTGCGGCCTGTTCGGAAGCAAAAGTAGGCGCTACGCGCTGTAGCCCATCGCTTGCAGCACAAACATGACGACCGTCAGCACCGTAATCACGCCGATAGTCGCCCACGTGAGCACATTCCATACGCGGCCGTTGCGGTTGGCGCCCATAATGTGGCGATCCGCCGCGATAACCACCTGGAATACCAAGACCACGGGCAGCAGCACACCGTTGATGACCTGCGAGGTCATCATAATCTGGAACAAATCGACACCGGGCATGAGCACCAACACGGCAGAGATGCCAATGATAGCCGTAATGATGCCGCGGTAAACCGGGGCCTCGTCCCAGCTGCGATCGGCGCCGCGCTCCCAACCAAAAGCCTCGCAGATGGCACTCGACGTAACGCCCGGCAGCACGCAGGCAGCCAAAAAGCTCGCTGCGACCAGGCCCGAGGCAAACAGCACCGTGGACCACTGACCCGCGATGGGCTCCAGCGCGCGGGCGGCATCGGCGGCATCGCTAATCTGAATACCCGCCGGGAACAGCACCGTACCGGTCGTGATGATAATGAAGCCCGCAATGATATCAGCGGCGATCGAGCCGCTCACGGTATCAATACGCTGCAGCACGATGTCGTCCTCGCCCGCATTCTTATCGACCACGTTGTTCTGAGCCAAGAAGATCATCCACGGTGCGATGGTGGTACCGATCGTTGCGACCACAAGCGACACGTAGCTGGGGTCGTTTTGAATATTGGGGACGACCAAGTCGACCGCGACCTCGCCCCAGTTGGGGCCGGCCATAAACGCGGCGACGATGTAGGTCACGAACACGCAGCTTACCAGCAGCAAAATCTTCTCGATGCGCTGGAAACTGCCCGACATGGTAAGCATCCACACCAGCAGCGCCACGAGCGGCACCGAGATGCTCGCCGGAACGCCAAACAGAGCAAGGCCACTCGCGATACCCGCGAACTCCGAGATGGTCACCGCCGTGTTGGCGATCAACAGTGCCGCCATGGCCAGCACGCTCTTGCGCACGCCAAAGCGCTCGCGAATGAGCGACGCCAGGCCCTTACCCGTGACGCATCCGCAGCGCGCCGCGGTCTCCTGCGTCACG
>UROR01000015.1 GCA_900549535.1 uncultured Collinsella sp.
TCGCCTTCAGGCTTCTCCTTGGCGGCCGTCATGCGGGCTACGGCGCAGATGCGGTCGCTGTCGTCGACGGTCATCATCTTGACGCCCTGGGTGGCGCGGCCAGTCTGGCTGATCTCGTCGGTCTTGACGCGAATGACCGTCGCGCCCTCCGTCACGATGAACAGCTCATGCTGCGGGCCCACCGTCTTCATGGCTGCGAGGTTACCCTTGCGCTCGGTCATCTGGATGGTGTAGACACCCTGACCGCCGCGGTTCTGCTCCGGGTAATCCGAGACCGGCGTGCGTTTGCCGTAACCGCGCTCGGTAATGACGAACAGGTCGCCGTTACCGTTGGTAATCTCCATACCAAGAACGCTCACGCCTTCCTTCATGCCAATACCGCGGACGCCGCTGGTATCGCGGCCGGTGGCGCGCACCTGCTCCTCGGAGAACATGATCGCCTTGCCCGCGGTGGTGGCCAGGATAATCTTGTCGCCCTCGCGCACGCGGCGCACGTTCAGCAGCGCGTCGTCGTCACGCAGGTTGATAGCGATCAGGCCGTCGCGACGGCTGCGGTCATACGCGCTCATCACGGTCTTCTTGACCATGCCGCTCTTGGTGGCAAACATCAGATACTCGTCGGCGGGGAACTCGCGGCAGCTGATGACGCTCGCGATCTTCTCGCCCTCCTCGAAGGGCAGCAGGTTGACGATCGCGGTACCGCGCGCCTGGCGCGTACCCACCGGCAGCTCGTGCACCTTCAGTCGATAGACCTTGCCCTTGCTCGAGAAGAACAGCACGTACTCGTGCGTGGACGCGATGAACATCTCGTCGATGACATCGTCCTCTTTGAGGTTGACGCCCGACACGCCCTTGCCGCCGCGTTTCTGGGCGCGGTAGGCGGCCACCGGGATGCGCTTGACATAGCCGGTGTGGGTGATGGTCACGACCATGTCCTCGTCGGCAATGAGGTCCTCGACGTCCAGGTCCTTCTCGACCTGGCTGATCTCGGTGCGGCGCTTATCGCCAAACTTCTTGGAGATCTCGCGCATCTCTTCCTTAATGACGCCCAGGATCTTCTCCTCGTGCGCCAGCAGGTCCTCGTAGTAGGCGATGGCGCGGCGCAGGCCGTCCAGCTCTTCCTGAATCTTGTCGCGCTCCAGGCCGGTCAGGCGGCGCAGCTTCATCTCGAGGATGGCCGTGGTCTGCTCGGGCGTAAAGCCAAAGCGCTCGATCAGGCGGCTGCTGGCCTCGGAGTCGGTCTGCGAGGAACGGATGATGCTGATGACCTCGTCGATATGGTCAAGGGCCATCAGGTAGCCCTCGAGGATATGCGCGCGGGCCTGGGCCTTCTTAAGGTCGAAGCGGGTGCGTCGGGTGACGACGTCGACCTGGTGGTCGATGTAGTGCTGCAGCATCTCGCGCAGGCTCAGGCATTTGGGAACGCCGTTGACGAGCGCCAGGTTGTTGGCGCCGAAGGTCGTCTGCAGCGAGGTGTACTTGTACAGGTTGTTGAGCACGACCTGCGGGATGACGCCCTTCTTGAGTTCGATGACCAGACGGATACCCTTCTGGTTGGACTCATCGCGCATATCAGAGATGCCCTCGATGCGCTTGTCGTTGACGAGCTGGGCGATCTTCTCCTGCAGGGTGCCCTTGTTGACCATGTAGGGAATCTCGGTAAAGACCAGGCGGCTGCGGCCGGTCTTGGTGGACTCCACGTGAGCCTTGGCGCGCACGGTAATGGAGCCGCGGCCGGTCTCGTAGCTCTGCTTAATGCCGGCGCTGCCCATGATGATGGCGCCGGTGGGGAAGTCCGGACCGGGCATGATCTGCATGAGCTCGTCGACAGTGGCGTCGGGATTATCGATCAGGTAGCAGGTTGCCTCGATCGCCTCGGCGAGGTTATGCGGGGCGATGTTGGTGGCCATGCCGACGGCGATGCCCTGGCTGCCGTTGACCAGCAGGTTGGGGAAGCGCGCAGGCAGCGCCACGGGCTCGGCGAGCGATTCGTCGTAGTTGGGCTGCCAGTCGACGGTATCCTTCTGCAAGTCACGCAGCAGTTCCATGGCGGGCTTGGCCAGGCGACTCTCGGTGTAACGCATGGCTGCCGCGCCGTCGCCGTCGATGTTGCCGAAATTGCCGTGACCGTCGATGAGCGGCGTGCGCATGGAGAACCACTGCGCCAGGCGGACCATGGCCTCATAGACCGCGAAGTCGCCATGCGGGTGGTACTTACCGATAACTTCGCCGACCGTCCAGGCCGACTTCTTATGCGGGCGGTTGGGGTAGATGCCGCTCTCGTTCATGGCGTACAGGATGCGGCGGTGCACCGGCTTTAGGCCGTCGCGCACGTCCGGCAGGGCGCGCGCCGTGATGACCGACATCGAGTACTCGATGAACGATTGCTTCATCTCGCGGCCGAACTCCGAAATCTGGAGCTGACCGCCGTTGATATCCTCGCCGGCCGAGGCGCCACGATCGACTTCGCCAAAGCTCTCCTCGAGCTCACCGTCGTCGTCCTCTTCCTCGTCATCATCGGCATCGGGGTTATAGGCGTCAGGATCGCCGTCCTCGCCCTGCTCAGCGCGGGCAAGCAGGCGCTTCAGATCGTCGGGCATGCCGGCATCGCCGGCCTCATCCATACCCTCGTTATTGTTGATATCGTCTGCCACGTTACCTCCTCATGGTTTGCGTGGTCCATTAGTTCCCAACCACGGAGACGGCTTTTCCAGGTGCCGCAGATTCGCCCGAAAGAGGAGGGAAGCGTACTTGGGTACGCGACCGACGATTGAGGGCGAAGGTGCGGTGGCTGGGAAAGCCGCAGGGATTAGGCGTCTAAGAATCGTGCGTCATGTGCGTGCTTTTCAATGTACTCGCGGCGATAGCCGACCTCGGAACCCATCAGCTCGCGCACGGCGCGGTCCGCCACCACGGCGTCCTCGATCGACACACGCTGCAGGATGCGGGTCTTGGGGTCCATCGTCGTCGAGGCAAGCTGCTTGGGGTCCATCTCGCCCAGACCCTTGTAGCGCTGGACGGTATAGCCCTTGCGCTTTTTGGTGATCTTGCCGTCCTTGGCCTTGCTGTCCTCGTCGTTATCGTCGGGGTTCAGGCCCAGGCTCTGGATGGTGTCGCGCAGGATCTCGTCTTCGGGCTGGCGGCCGTTGGGATACACGTAGTGAATCTTGTTGCGCACCTTAATGCCAAAGATGGGCGGGCAGGCGACATAGACGTAGCCGGCATCGATCAGCGGACGCATGTACTTGTAGAAGAACGTCAGCAGCAGGATGCGGATATGTGCACCGTCGACGTCTGCATCGGTCATGATGATGATCTTGTGGTAGCGCGCCTTGGTGATATCGAAGTCGCCGCCGTCGCCGGCGCTCGTCGTGACGCCACAGCCGATCGCGGTAATCAGCGACTGGATGGTGTCACTCGAGAACGCGCGATGGTCACCAACGCGTTCGACGTTCAAAATCTTGCCGCGCAGGGGCAGAATCGCCTGGATGTCTCGGCGACGGCCGTCCTTGGCCGAACCGCCTGCCGAGTCGCCCTCTACGATGAAGAGCTCGGTCAGCTCGGCATCGCGCACCGAGCAGTCAGCGAGCTTACCGGGCAGGGACGCCGTCTCGAGCAGGCTCTTGCGACGCGTCGCCTCGCGCGCCTTGCGGGCGGCGTTGCGGGCCTTGCAGGCTTGCTGGGCCTTCTTGACGATCTCGCGGGCGGGCTTAGGATGCTCCTCGAGGTAGTCGGCGAGACCGTCGGTCACGATCTTGAGCGTCAGCGCGCGCATATAGGAGCTGCCGAGCTTTGCCTTGGTCTGGCCCTCAAACTGCGGGTCGGGCAGCTTGACCGAGATAACGGCCGAAAGGCCCTCGCGCACATCGTCGCCGGTCAGGTTGGCGTCTTTTTCCTTGAGCAGGTTCTGCTTGCGCGCGTAATCGTTGATCACGCGGGTGAGCGCGGTGCGGAAGCCCTCAAGATGCATGCCGCCCTCGGGGGTGTAGATGTCGTTGGCAAACGACATGACGTTCTCGCCGTAACCGCTATTCCACTGCAGGGAAACCTCGACCTCGCCCATCTTGGTCACAGGCGCGTCCGGATCCGATTTGCCCTCGATGTAGATGGGCTCCTTAAAGGCCTCGGGGACGTCCTTGCCCTCGTTGAGGAACTTGACGAAGTCGATGATGCCGCCCTCGTAGCAAAACTCCTCCACATGGGGAGTCGCCTCGCGCTCGTCGGTCAGCACGATTTTGAGGTTCTTATTGAGGAACGCCGTCTCCTGCAGACGGTTGTGCAGCGTATCGAAATCATAGATGCAGGTCTCGAAGATCTCGTCGTCGGGCCAGAAAGTGACGGTGGTGCCCGTCGAATCCGAGGTGCCCACGACTTCCATCTTCTTGACGGTCTTGCCGCGCGAGAACTCCATCTCGTAGGTGTTGCCATCGCGACGAACCTGAACGACCACGCGCTTGGACAGTGCGTTGACGACGGAGATGCCAACGCCGTGCAGGCCGCCCGAGACCTTATAGGCCGAGTTATCGAACTTACCGCCGGCGTGCAAGATCGTCATGACGACCTCGAGCGTCGGGATTTTTTTAACAGGGTGCTCGTCGACGGGGATGCCGCGCCCGTTGTCGACGACCGTGATGGAGTTGTCGGCGTGGACCGTCACCTGGATCTCGGTGCAGAAACCGGCCATGGCCTCGTCAACGGAGTTGTCAACGATCTCCCACACCAGGTGATGAAGACCGCTGGCGCTCGTCGAGCCGATATACATGCCCGGGCGCTTACGAACGGCCTCGAGACCTTCGAGAATCTTAATCTCGCCGCCATCGTAATCGTTTTCGTTTGCCACACGTCCTCCTTCAGTCAAGAAAATGTGTACAGCCTTACTAGTTTATCGTAAAAAAATACCCTCGGGAACGAGGGTATTTGGCTCTACAAGGCCACCAGATGCGATTTAAGGCTCTTTTTTGCTTTGCACGCCCTTGGCCCACTCGGCACTAGCTCTCATGGCGTTCTCGAGGGCCTCGCGCAGTTTTTGGTCTTCGATGGGCGCCACTTGGCACTCAATCTCGGTGCGCTCGGCATCGCTGAGGTCGGCGTGCGGGGCCGGCGGGCGCTCTGTCGTCGCCGGGCGCAGGCGCTCCTTGGCGGCGGGCGGCGTGTGACCGGGTGCGGTGGTTTTGAACACCAGACCGTCCACATGCGCACCGGCGCGCTCCATGCGCGCGCGAATGATCTCGCGCAACAGCGTCATTTCCTGCGTCCACGAGGGCGAGTCGAGGTACACCAGCAGCTCATTGGACTCGGGCAGGTAGCGCAGGCCCGTCACATGGCGCCCCTCACGCGTGCCCGAGCACACCGCATTCCAGGCGCGATAGACCGCACGAGATTCCTCTGCAGCCTCCATCTGCGCGCGGCGCTCAGGTGTCGCGGCCGCCAGGATGCGCTGACGCTCTGCGTTCAAAAATCCACTGAAGGCAACCGTTTCGCTCTCGCGCTCGTAATTAGCACGTCTCACCCATGCTCACCACCTTGGCTCGATCAAGCAGGTCATCGGTAAAATACCCCAGGTTGGTCGTGGTTATGACCGTCTGGATATCATCGCCGATCAGCCGCAGAAAAGCACCGCGGCGTTCGCCGTCGAGTTCGCTCATCACGTCGTCCAAAAGCAGCAACGGGGCGGTGCCCAGGACATCGCGAGCCACGGCCACCTCCGCCACCTTCCAGGCCAGAACCAACGTTCGCTGCTGACCTTGGCTGGCAAATGAACGGGCGGAGCGACCCGCCACGGTAAACTCAATCTCGTCGCGATGCGGTCCCACCAACGTCACGCCGCGGCGAATTTCCTCGTCGGCGTGCTCATCAAGGGCAGCCAGCATGCGCTCGTACGCCCAGCCCTTCAGCTCTTCGCGATCCTCGACCTGGGGCAAATCCCCCAGCGTGGACGTATAGGTCACGTTGGCAGCCTCACCGGATGCCACTTGCCCGTAGGCAGTGTGCACATGGCCCGCCAGCCGGTCGAGCAGGGCCAACCGGTGCACAAGCAGGGCCGAGCCCGCGCGGGCAATCGAATCGTTCCACGCGCCGAGCATCTCGCGACAGCACCAGGTCTCCTTGAGCAGGGCGTTACGCTGGGTCACGCAGCGTCCATAGGTGCTCGCAAGATCGGCATAACGTGCGCTCAGTTGCATGCCAAAGTCATCGAGGGCGGCGCGGCGCACACTGGCGCCTCGCTTAACCATGTCCAGATGGTCGGGGCAAAACAGCACGCTCGGCAGAACCCCGCGCACACCGGCGGCAGAGCATCTCTTGCCGTTGCGGCTAAACGAGCGTTTACCGTCCTCCGCGCTCAATCCCATATCAAGCACGCGGCCGTCGCCCTCGAGCCTCAGCTCGGCCTTGCACGAGCCCACGCCGTCATGGACGAGCTCGGCTGCGGTCGGATGCCTAAACGAGGCGCCGCTCGTCAGCAGCTGCAGCGCCTCTATGAGATTGGTCTTTCCCGCCGCGTTGGGTCCCGCAAGTATCGTCACGCCCTCGTCCAGGGCAAGGCGATAGCTATCGAAGCTGCGGTAGTGCGCGACGGAAAGATCGCGGGCGAATATGGTCATGGCGCAGCGCTAGATGCGAACCGGCATGACCAGGTACAGGTAGTTGATCTTGTCGTAGGACTTGAAGATGCCCGCCTGCGAGTAGCTCTTGAGCTCCAGCGTGATCTCCTTCTCCTTGGACAGGGCATTGAGGCAGCCGAAGATGTAGTGGTAGTTGAAGGCGATGGTACCCGACTCGCCCTCGGCCTCGACATCGATCGTCTCCTGCGCAAGGTCCTGGTCATTGGAAATGGAGGACAGGCCCATCTGCCCGTTCTCGACATCGATCTCGAACTTGACGGCGGGGTTGGCGCTCGCGATAACGGCCACGCGCTTGAGAGCGGCGTTAAAGGCTGCGACGTCGATCTTGACGCTCGTCACGCACGAATCGGGGATGAGCTGCTTGTAGTTGGGGTACACGCCCTCGATTCGACGCGACACGTAGGTGGTGTTGCCGGCCTCAAAGACGACCTGGGTGTCGGTAGCCCCGATCATGATGGTCGCCTGGCTGGCCATGATGTTCAGTGCGTCGTTAAAGGCGTCAGCCGGAACGTTGAGCTCAAAGGAGCCCTCGAGGGTCGAGGTCTCGACCTGCGTATCGCACACGGCCAAGCGGAAGGAATCGGTCGCCACCAGGCGCACGGTGTTGTTCTCGACCTTCATGTGCACGCCGCCCAGGATGGGGCGGGCCTTGTCGGTCGAGGTGACGCGCCACACGCGGCCGACCATCTCGGACAAGATATCGGTCGGCAGCTCCACGGCACTCTCGATGGCATAGGCCGGAAACTCGGGGAAGTCATTGGCATCGAGCGTGTTCAGGCGGAACGAGCTCTTCTCGCAACCAATCAGCACCTGGCGCTCGGACAGCTCAAAGGTGACCGGGGCATCGGGGAGAGTCTTGGTGATATTGGAGAGCATCTTACAGGGGATAACCATCTCGCCCTCTTCTTCGACATGCGCCGCGATGCGATGACGGATCGAGATGGTGTAGTTAGAGGTCTGGAATTCCAAGATGCCGTCTTGCGCCTTGACGAGCACGCCCGACAGGATGGGAAGGGTGGATGCCGAAGCGACACCCTTCATAACGACGCCGATGGCTTGTGTAAGCGAGCTCTGGCTGACGGTGAACTTCATCTTTTAATACCTTTCTTTAGATATAAATATCTTAATAATAGTAATAGCACTGACGAAACTGTTGATTACTCCCAAAGACGCAGGTCAGACCCAGAAAGAAAATCGACAGCAACCTGTGTGCAACGGGGGTGGTTTTCCACGTTCAAAACCTGCGCAAAACTTTTCATCACCGCGGGTTGGGTTTTAGACACCTTATGCCCGTGGTTTTGACAAGTTTTCAACAGGTGTCTCTATTTCCCTACGAGCGCAGTGTAATTTTATCGCGCAACGATTTGAGATCTTCGGTGACGGTGCGGTCTTCCTGGATCATCTTCTGGACCTTTTTGTAGCTCGTGCTGACGGTCGAGTGGTTGCGGTTGCCAAATTCGGCGCCCACCGCCGTGGTCGTCATCTCGCACATCTCGATGGCCAGATAGATGGCAATGTGGCGTGCCTTGGCGATATTGGCGTTGCGTCGCGGGCCGATGAGCTCCTCGTGCGTCACGCCGTACTGCTCTTCGATGACGGACTGGACCGTTTGCACGTTGATCTTTTTGGCCGATGTGTCGAAGTACTGGCTGGCGATGGCGTCGATATCGTCAAAGGTGAGCTCCCCGCCCTCGCGCTCGCGGTCGCCCGCCTCGCCGGCGCAGCGCTCGCAAAAGCTCTCGAGTTCGCGGATGTTGGTGCCCGAGACCTCGGCCATGTGTTTAAAGTGCTCGTCGGTCAGGTGCCCGCTGTCGCCCCCATAGGCCGCCAGCAGCGAGTCGTCGCCTGCCTCGGGAGCGGCGACGATGGTGTTCTCGTAATAGCGCTGCAAGATCTTGTATTTCATCTCGTAGCTGGGCTCTGCGACCAGGCAGAGCATGCCGGCGTTGAAGCGGCTGGTCAGACGCTCGTCCATACTCAGGTCCTTGGGGGCGCGGTCTGCCGCGATGACGACCTTCTTGTTGTTGCGGATGAACTCGTCCATGAGCTGGAAAAAGTAGTCCACGCTCGCGCGCTTGCCGATGATGTTTTGGATGTCATCGATGATGAGCACGTCCACGCCGTGGTACGCCTGCATGATGGGGGCGTTGCTCTTCTTTTGGCGGTCGAACTCGGTCATCAGGTCGTCCAGATATGCCTGAGAGTTGGCATACTTGACCTTGATCTCGGGCGACTTCTCGGCGAGCTCGTTTTTGATGGCAAGCAGCAGGTGCGTCTTGCCCAGGCCCGATTTGCCGTAGATGAACAGTGATGTGCACGTGCCGCGCTCGTCCGCGAGGGCGGCAAACTTGAGTGCCGAGCGATAGGCATGGCTGTTCTCGGGGCCGTAGACAAAGTTCTCAAAGGTAAATTTTGAGTTCGCGGCGAGCGGGGCTCCATCCGTATTCTGCTCGGCCGGCACGGTCGGTGCCGGCATGGGTGAAGCGGGGGTCGCAGCTTGCGTGGACTTAGTCGGCGCCCCGCCCTTCATCTGGTTCATCATGCGACGAAAATCATCGGCCGAGAGCGTGTTCTTGATTGCAATGCCCGAATCCGCGCCCGCCGCTGCGTCGTGAGCGATAGGCATGTGCGTGACGGGTGCGTTCGTTGACGTCGCCGCCGCGGTCGGCAACGGTGCCATGGTTTCACGGGAAACATCGCTGTGCTGGTGCTCGATTGTCGGCACGTCGCCTGCGGAGGCCGGCACCGCCGGGGAAGCAGCGGGAGCCGTGGCGGGCGCCGTCGCGGCAGCGGATTCCGCTGCGGTGCCTTGTGGTGCCACGATGTCGAGCGCAATCGGTGCAAAGGCGATTTCTTCCAGATAGGCCTCAATAGTCGGCTGATGCTTTTTGAGCTGCGCGATGGCAAAGCGCGAGGGGGCCTCGATCGTGAGCGTATCTTCGGTCAGGCTTATGGCGCGCGATTGCCCCAGCATGTTGATGAGGCGTGCATCTTGGCCGTCGCGCTGGCAAAAGGCGATGGCATCCCCCAGGATGATGCTTGCTTCCTCGTCCACTGTCTCTCCCGTTCTTTAGCTCTGAGCTCGCACGCGAGCGGCGCCGAGTTCGGTCAGATGGTATTTCTGGCCATGCTTGATGACCAAGCCGGCCTGCGCCAAGTCATTGAGCGTGCGTGACCAAGTGGGGGCCGAGTTTCCAAACGCCCTCGCCAGATCGGTAGCACCGCACGCTTGATTTTGTGCCAGATAGCCCAGTGCGGCGTTGCCGCGATCGCTTACGAACACGTCCGGTTGTGGCTGCGCATACTGATTTGCTGCATTAGGATACATCATTTGAGCTGCTGGTTGTTGAGAACCCTGCATCGGCGGCATTTGCTGTTGAAAACTTTGAGGCCACTGTTGGTAAGGCTGCGGAGGCATCTGCTGGGCCCAGGGGTTGTACTGCTGCTGCGGCATCTGCTGGTACGGCTGCTGATATCCCTGCTGGTACTGCTGTGGGAACTGCTGGCCATACCCCAGTGGCGGCATCTGCTGATATGGATATCCCTGTTGGTACGGCTGATAGCCCATTTGCTGGCCGCCCGGTGCCCCCGTCGCCTGCTGCATTGCTGCTGCATCCTGATCCGCCAGCGGCATGGTCTCTGGCGCGTTTGACGGCATCGACATCGATGCCGCCTGGGGCTCTTGTGTAGGAAGCATTCCGGGCTGCTGCATCTGTCCCACGGGGCGCTGCATCTGTTGCGTTGCCATGGGCTGCTGCGCAAAAGCTCCCGGCAGGGGATATGTGGGATGCTCCGTCTCGGGCCGCACGGCGGCACCGCGTCCGCCGGCACGCTCTATTTCCTGCACGCGTTTAGGGTCCAGGCTTACCGTAACCACGGTGCCGTTGCCCATGTTGTCCTCGATGGACACGGCCCCGCCGGCGTTTTCCAAATACTCCTGCACCATGGGAAACCCTGCTCCGGTTCCACGGATATAGCGCTTCATTTTGCTGTTTGCGCTGGTAAAGCCAAAGTCGAAAGCGCGCTCCTTGTCGTCGATGCCGGGTCCTTGATCAGCAAAGCGGATGGTGTCTCCGCCGTCCAGAATCGAGATGATGGGCTCGGCAAAGTGCGCGTGGATAAAGTTTTCGACAATCTCGCGGATGACCATGAGCGAGATATGGCCACCTTGTTCTTTCATGCACTGGTAGACGGTGTTGGTCGTCTCTTCCAAATACGTGCGGACATCTTGCGGATCAATGACGATCACACGCGGTGTCGACAGCATGTCGTCATAGACGGCGATGCGCGCGGCGTACATGGCTTTTGGCGCCTGCGTGGTCGTCTGCTCGCCTTCCTTACGCTCTTCGCGCACGCCGGTGATGTGCTCGTTGTCGGGTGCCGGGTCTCCGGAATCGACCATGGTGTAAAAGTCGTCAGACATGCCGCTCGCAATCTTTCAAAAGGTTTCGAACAAATAGTAGCTCACCGTGCAATGTTTCTCATCTTTCGACAACTTTCCAAAACCTGTTGAAAACTTTGGAAAACGGACGAAAAGTTCTCAACATTGCCAACATGACCTGTTGAAAACTCGATGAAATATCGTGAAAAGTTGCCATGCACCGCTAAATCGAGCTCGGCTTATGGGGGAACCGTGTGAACTGCGCAACCTTTTACCTTTGATTTCTTGACATTTGAACATCGATTTCCCTACAATCTTCAAGCTCACGTGTCTATATCTGCGTCCGCGCCCCCGCGGACACTCGAAATGCAGCAGGAGGAACTTAAGATGAAGCGTACGTATCAGCCTAATAAGCGTAAGCGTGCCAAGACCCATGGCTTCCGTGCCCGTATGGCCACTAAGGGTGGTCGTGCCGTGCTCGCCCGTCGTCGTGCCAAGGGCCGCAAGCGTCTCACTGTCTAGCAGCGATACACACATCTCGCATGAAGACTATTAAGTCTCGGCAAGATTTCGAGCATGTGTTCAGTCAGGGGCGTCGTTTCAATCACCCTCTGATTCGAATGACCATATGTGAATCGGTTGGCGAAGGCGACTCCGGAAGGGTCGCCTTCGTTGGTGCTAAACGGCTCGGTTGTGCTGTCGTGCGCAACCGTTCTAAGCGTGTGATGCGCGAGGCCGCCCGCAGCTGTGGATTTCCCGTTGCGGGTTATGACATCATCTTGTTCGCAACTCCCAAGACGAGGGTTTCTTCGCCTCAGGAGATGGACAATGCATTGCGTTCGCTTATGAAACGCGCCGGCGTTGCCGGGGAGGAGCGATGAGCAATCACGTTTTGCGACGTGTTGCCATCGCTCCTATTCGCATATATCAACAGGTTATTTCGCCCTTATTGCCTGACGCCTGCATTTATTACCCAACGTGCTCGCAATACGCCGTCCAGGCGATTGAGAAGTACGGTGTTTTGAGAGGCTGCTGGCTTGCCGTGAGGCGCATCGCTCGCTGCAATCCCCTGCACGTCGGCGGTTATGACCCTGTGCCCTAGCGGGCACTCGCTATCGGAGGAAAACTTACATGTGGGATTGGATCGTTAACATCCTTTTCGAGCTGCTCAAGCTCATCCAGACCTTTGCGGTCGACTGGGGCCTGTCCATCATCATCCTGGTGGTCATCATCCGTCTGCTGCTGACGCCGCTTATGCTCAAGTCGACCAAGTCGACGGCTCGCATGCAGGTGCTGCAGCCCAAGATGCTCGAGATCCAGGAGCGCTACGCCGACGATCCCCAGCGTCAGGCCGAGGAGATGCAGAAGTTCTACAGCGAGAACAAGTTCAACCCGATGGCTGGATGTCTGCCGCTGTTGATCCAGATGCCTGTCCTGTTCGCTCTATTTACGCTGCTGCGTAACCTGCCGGACTACTTTAACGACGGCACGTTCTCGTTCTTTAATATTCTGCCCGACCTGACCACCACGCCGAGTGCTTCCTTTGCCGATGGCTTTATGGTTGCACTGCCTGCGCTGGTTTGCCTGATCCTGTTCGCCGTCCTGACCCTGATTCCGCAGCTCTATATGTCGCGCAACCAGACCGGCCAGCAGGCTCAGAGCATGCGTATGATGGCCGTTGTCATGACGGTCATGATGCTTTGGATGGGCTGGAGCCTTCCCGTTGGTGTTCTGCTGTACTACGACGTCTCGTCTGCTTGGCAGGTTATCCAGCAGATTTTTGTGACGCAGAAGGTCATCGACAAGGCGAAGGCCGATGAGGAGGAGCGTCTTAAGAACGCTCCGCTGCAGGTTGAGGTCACTCGTCGAGAGAAGAAGCCGCGCCCGCACAAGAAGAAGTAGTGGGATATCAATCTTATTTAGGTACCTAACCTTTGGAGTACGTTATGTCTGAAGAGATCATCGAGGATATGCTTGAGGAGGTTGCCCCGCAGGTCGCGGGCGATTATCCCGAGATTGAACAGCGCTACAAGGCTGGTGAAGAGCTGACCGATGAGGAGCTCGACACCATTGCCGATGTTGCTATTTCCATCCTGCGTTCCATCCTTTCGCACTTCGATGCCGCCAACTCTCCTATCGATGAGTATGAGGGCGACGAAGGTGAGCTGATTTTGGATGTAACGGCTCCCGACCTTGCTGTTCTCATTGGCCGTCATGGTCGCACCCTTGATGCCCTTCAGGTTATGTTCTCTTTGCTGGTGAGCCGCAAACTTGGCTTTAGGTATCCGGTTGTAGTGGACGTCGAGGGATACAAGAGCCGCCGTCAGGACAAGGTTGCTTCCATGGCTCAGTCTGCTGCCGAGCGTGCCATCCGCACTCATAAGAGTGTTTCGCTTCCGCCCATGAATGCCTACGAGCGCCGACTGGTTCACATTGCACTTCGTGGCAACGATGCAGTCGATACTCATTCTGAGGGTTCTGACCCTGATCGCCATGTGGTGATTGTTGCTCGATAATCTACTCGAGCTTATGCTAGGGGGACGTGGTTTCCACGTCCCCTTTTTTTGTCAAAAGTTCTCGATACGCTGATTTTTGTCAGAAAGGAGCTTTCGTTGTTAGTACTTACCGATCAGCAGGCTGACGAGATGTTGAGTCGCCTAACTTCCTATTGCAAAGAATATTCCTTGAGCGTAACTGATGTTGAGCTGAGGAAATGTATTCAGCATTTGGATTTGGTTCTAGAAACAAATAAGACAACCAATCTCACCCGTATTCTTAACGTAGAAGATGCTGCAGTACTTCATATCCTCGACTCACTTGTTTTGCTCCCCTATATCAACAAGGCTCCTGAGGGAGCTTTGCTCGATATGGGAACAGGTGCGGGCTTCCCTGGTATTCCATTAACCATAACCACGCATCGTAAAGCTACTTATATTGACTCTGTTGGCAAGAAGGTTGATGCGGTTAATTCCTTTGTCCATGCTCTTGGATTGAAACATGCTCATGCGGTTCATGATCGTCTTGAAGAATATGCTCGAAGCCATAAGAAGCAGTTCTCTGTTGTAACTGCCCGCGCACTGGCCCCTTTACCGATTCTTGTTGAGTATGCGGCTCCGTATCTGAAGGATGGAGGGCTATTTGTTGTAACCAAGGGCAATCCTTCGGATGAGGAGCTAGCTTCCGGCATGTCAGCAGCTAAGATTTGCGGCTTCGCTTTGCTTCTGAATGACGCAATTGATTTGCCTGAAGGCTTGGGTCACAGGGAGTTCATTGTTCTTAAGAAGAGTCATCCAGCATCCGTCTCATTGCCTCGTGCAAATGGCGTGGCAAAGAAGAATCCGCTTGCCTAGATGTTTCACGTGAAACATAATGGATACTAACAACTTGCAGTGTTTCACGTGAAACATGGCGGTTGATATCGATTCGGAATGTTTCACGTGAAACATCCTCCGTTTGACAGCTTTAATACTCACCAGGAGGGACCGTGGGATTTCGCGACGTTAAGCGTTCAAAGAGCGCAAAAGACACGCGTATCATTGCAATCATCAATCAAAAAGGCGGCGTCGGTAAGTCAACGACGGCTGTAAACCTTGCAGCAGCACTGGGTGAGCAGGGTCGTAAGACACTGATTGTCGATTTTGATCCGCAGGGAAACAGCACCAGTGGATTCGGAATTGAAAAAGAAGACCTTGATCACTGCATCTATGATGCATTGTTGAATGATGTGCCGGCAGAATCACTTGTTCTTGATACAAATTGCAAAAAGGTATTCGTAATTCCAGCTACAATTCAGCTTGCAGGCGCCGAAATTGAGCTCGTAAGCGCAATTGCACGTGAAACCCGCCTCAAAGATTTGCTTGAGCCGATTCAGGACGAGTTCGATTTTATTTTCATTGACTGTCCTCCTTCGCTCGGCCTGCTTACTATCAACGCTTTGACCGCAGCAGACAGCGTTTTGATTCCGATCCAGTGCGAATATTACGCACTCGAGGGCGTTACGAAGCTGCTTGAGTCAATGAAGATGGTCAAATCAAGGCTGAACAAGGGCTTAGACACCTATGGTGTGCTTATGACCATGTATGACTCGCGTACTTCACTATCGAATCAGGTTGTTGAGGAGGTTCAATCGTACTTTGGTGATAAGGCGTTTAAGACGCTAATCCCCCGTACGGTTAAAATCTCCGAAGCTCCGTCTTTTGGAGAACCAGTAATTACCTATGCACCTCAAAATAAGGGTGCAAAAGCATATATGAACCTTGCAAAAGAGGTGATCAAGCGTGCCTAGTGTAAAGAAACGTGGCGGATTGGGACGTGGACTGAATGCTTTGGTCTCAGAGGCCGAGTATGAGACCGGCGGTTCGGCTGCATCGGCTTCAAATGCTGCATCTGAAACAAAACTACCTATTGAGGATATCGTTCCCAACCCTAATCAGCCGCGAATTCACTTTAACGAAACTGAACTTCGCGAGTTGAGCGAGTCAATCCAAGAACATGGCGTTTTGCAGCCGCTTTTGGTTCGCAAGCATGGAAACGGCTATGAGATCATCGCTGGTGAGCGTCGTTACCAGGCGTCAAAGCTTGCTGGCCTTGAAGAATTGCCAGTCATCATTAAAGAGGTAAATGATGAAGAGATGCTGGCTCTTGCTCTTATCGAAAACCTTCAACGTTCAGATCTGAATCCCGTCGAAGAGGCTAAGGGCTATCGACAGCTCATCGATGCCAGCGGTATGACCCAGGAGGCATTGTCGAAGGCAGTAAGCAAGTCACGCTCTGCAATTACAAACTCGCTGCGTCTTCTCGATCTCCCCGAAGTAGTTCAGCAGATGATTTTTGAGGGTAAACTTACTGCTGGTCATGCACGTGCGATTCTTGCAGTTCCCTATGAGGATGCTCGAATCCGACTTGCAGAGAAGGTTGTTGCAGAGGGCCTTTCCGTAAGAGCGACAGAAAATCTTGCTCCGTTGTTTTCTGCCGGAGAGACACCTAAGACGCCGAGGCCTGCAACCCCTCAGTCTTTTAAAAAGGCAGCCCGCGTGCTTCGTCAGGTTTTTAATACCAACGTGCGTGTGAAGAGCTCGCGTGGAAAGAATAAGATTGAGATTGAGTTTAAAGACGAGGAAGAGCTCTCTCGTATTCTTGGCGAAATGATTCAGTTTGATCAAGGAGGCCAAGATGAGGAATAGAATTTTAACTGCGATTGCATTGGCGACGACTGTCGCGGCTGGTGCCTTTGCTGGCTATAAGATCGCGACAGACGATGAACTTCGAGGTCGTTTGCTTCGTAGTGCGCAAGATATTGTCGATACATCCAAGAAGAAAATGGATGTTATGACAGAAGATGTTGCAATGCGTACTGCTCAGGTAACGAAGAATCCCAAGATTAATCAGGGTTGGGTCAGCAACCAATGGGAAAATGTAGGCTATTAGGTACCTAACAATTACTTAGCATATTGTGATGGGTCCTTGTCTGATTCACGAGACAAGGACCCCTTATTTTGGCCGTAAAAATGGGACCAGTAGCAGCTGATTCAAAATTAAGGTCAATAAATGAAACGACCCCGGTTGCATATCCTGCAACCGGGGTCGTTCGATGTTTCACATGAAACGTTTTGGGGTGCGACTCCCCTATGCGTTTTTCTGAACTTTAAAGCGCTGCTTCAGCTGTCCGCAGGCGGCGTCAATATCGTTACCACGGGAGTTACGAATCGTTGTCTCGATGCCACGGGACTCAAGGCGACGCTGAAGATCCTCAACCTTATGAATCGGCGACGGCTTGAGCGGGCTACCCTCGATGTCGTTAAGCTGAATGAGGTTAACGTGGCACAGCGTTCCCTCGCAGAAGTCGCAGAGCGCCTGCATTTCCGGATTCGTATCGTTGACGCCTTCGATCATGGCATACTCATAGGTTGGGCGGCGGCCGGTCTTCTCGGTGTAGAGCTGAAGCGCTTCGTGAAGGCGAAGCAGCGTGTACTTCTTAACACCGGGCATGAGCTTATTGCGCGTCGACTGGATGGCGGAATGCAGTGAAACAGCAAGCGTGAACTGCTCGGGGATGTCGGCAAATTTGCGAATACCGGGAATAACGCCACTGGTAGAGACGGTGAGGTGACGAGCGCCGATACCGATGCCATCGGGGTCATTGAGGATTCGCAGCGCCTTGAGAACCTCGTCGTAGTTGGCAAACGGCTCGCCCTGGCCCATGAAGACAACGCTCGTGGCGCGCTCGCCAAAGTCGTTGGATACATGAAGTACCTGGTCGACGATCTCTTGAGCGGTCAGAGAGCGCTTGAGGCCGTTGAGACCGGTAGCGCAAAAGGCGCAGCCCATGCCACAGCCAGCTTGGGTAGAAACGCAGACGGAAAGCTTGTTACGACGGGGCATGCCGACAGTCTCGACGGAAACGCCGTCGTGGTACTCGAGCAAATACTTGCGAGAGCCATCTTTGGAAACCTGCTTGGTTAGTTCAGTCGGCGTGTCAAAGGCAAAAGCCTCTTTAAGCTGCTCGCGGAAAGCCTTAGGAAGGTTTGTCATATCGTCAAACGAACAAACGTTCTTCTCAAAGACCCATTCGATCAGCTGCTTCGCGCGGAAGGCTGCCTGGCCAAGTTCCGCCACGAGCTCGCGAATATCGTTTTGGCTCAAGTCGCGAATGTCCTGAGATTTAGTCCTGGGATTCATGGAAGCCTTTCGATTTTGGGGAAACGTAGAGGGTATCGCTACAATATGGTATCAGCTGCAGAAATTATAGAGGAGGAGTCTGCCCATGCCGGGTAAAAGCCTAGAGAACATGCACGTAGCGGTCTTGGCGGGCGGTCATTCCGCTGAGCGCGAGATCTCGCTCAATTCGGGAAAGAACGTCGTGGTTGCCTTGAAGGAGGCCGGCTACACTTCGGTGGAGCTGCTCGACACGGCTGCCGATGATTTTATGGTAACCATGGCGACCGGCGGCTTTGACGTGGCGTTTATCGCCATGCACGGTGCCGGCGGCGAGGATGGTGCCATGCAGGGCGCCATGGAGACCCTGGGTGTCCCCTACACGGCCTCGGGCGTGCTTGCCAGCGCCTGCGGTGCCGACAAGGAGGTCTCTAAGCTCTTGTACGCCAAGGCGGGCATCCCCATTGCCCCCGGCCTCGCGCTCGAGGTGGGCGATGAAGTCGATATCGATCATATCGTCGAGGTTTGTGGCGAGCGCTGCTTTGTGAAGCCGGCCGTCAACGGTTCCAGCTATGGCATTTCCCTGGTCCATGAGCCCTCCGAGCTGCCCGCGGCAATCGCCAAGGCGTTTGAGTACGGCGACAAAGTGCTGGTCGAGAAGTGTATCGAGGGTACCGAGATCACCGTCGGCGTGTACGGCGAGGACGACGTGCGCGCTCTGCCGATTGTCGAGATTCGTAAGCCCAAGGACTGCGAGTTCTACGATCTGGACGTGAAGTATGTCGACCCTACGGACATCCATCGCATTCCGGCGCAGATTTCACCCGAGAATTACACTCGCGCTCAGGAGCTTGCCTGTGCCGCTCACAAGGCCCTCGGTTGCCTGGGCATCTCGCGCAGCGATTTTATCGTGAGCGAGGACGGCCCCGTTATCCTCGAGACCAATACCATTCCCGGCATGACCGATACGTCGCTGTATCCGGATGAGATCCGCCACACCGACGACATGACGTTCCCGCAGGTCTGTGACAGCCTGATCCGTATGGGCCTTCGTCGAGCGGGCATTGCATGCTAATCGAGGACGCGGTTTCGTCAGGAACGCCGCAGTTTGTCATCGACTCCTATGCCACGCTTGCCGAACGCGCCAAAACGCAGTCCTTCGGCCTTATCGAGGAAGATGTGATCGTCCTCGATACCGAGACCACAGGTCTTTCGGTGCAGGACAACGAGCTGATCGAGATCTCGGCGGCCCGTCTTTCGGGCCGCGAGATCGTCGACCGCTTCGATACCTTCGTGCATCCCAAGCAGCTGATTCCCGCCGAGATTACCGAGCTCACGAGCATTACAAATGCCGATGTGGCAGATGCCCCGTCGGCCGTTGAGGCCGTCGCCGCTCTCGCCGATTTTGTCGGTGGTTGCCCGGTGATCGCACATAACGCCACGTTCGACCGCTCGTTTATCGAGTCGGTCAAAGGCGGCGTCAACGTGAGCGATATTTGGATCGATTCGCTGGCGCTGTCGCGCATCGCGCTTCCGCGCCTGGCCTCGCACAAGCTGTCTTTTATGGCCGATCTGTTTGGCTGCGACTCGGTATCACACCGTGCCAATGCCGACGTCGACGCCCTGTGTGGCGTATGGCGCGTGTTGCTCGTGGCGCTCACCGACTTGCCCCAGGGCCTCATGGCGCGCCTAGCCGACATGCATCCGGACGTGCCTTGGTCCTATCGTCCTATCTTCTCATTCTTGGCAGGGCAGAACCCTGGTTCCATCTTCTCTCTCAGCGCCGCTCGTGCTGACGTTCTCAAGGCCGATCGCGCCGACGATCGGGTGGACGCCGATGAGCTGCCGGTTCTCAAGATGCCGAGTCGTGAGGAGATCGAGGCAGACTATGCGCCAGGTGGCCTGGTCAATCGCATGTATCCCACCTACGAGCCGCGTGATGAGCAGATCGCGATGGCGCTCGAGGTCCGCGATGCGCTGGTCACGGGCACTCATCGAGTAATTGAGGCAGGCACAGGCGTCGGCAAATCGATGGCCTATCTGGTGCCTTTTGCCGAGGCAGCACGCCGTAACAACATCACGGTTGGTATTGCGACCAAATCGAACAATCTTGCCGACCAGCTCATGTACCATGAGCTGCCAAAACTTGCCGAGCAACTGGACGGTGGTCTGTCATTTTGCGCTCTCAAGGGGTATGACCACTATCCGTGCCTGCGCAAGCTCGAGCGCATGAGCCGCGGCCAGGTCGAGATTGCCACCAAGCGCGATCCGGCGGACACGCTCACGGCGGTCGCGGTCATTATGGCGTACGTCTGCCAATCAGCCGATGGCGACCTCGACTCGCTCGGCATTCGGTGGCGCAGCGTCAACCGTCCCGACTTTACGACGGCCTCGCGCGAGTGTGCTCGTCGCCTCTGCCCGTTTTTCCCTGATAAATGTTTGGTCCACGGCGCTCGCCGTCGTGCGGCGCATGCCGATGTGGTGGTCACCAACCATTCCCTGCTGTTCCGCAACGTCGCGGCCGAGGGCAGAATTTTGCCGCCGATTCGTCATTGGGTAATCGACGAGGCCCATTCCATCGAGCGCGAGGCGCGCCGTCAGTGGGCGCGTGTGGTGTCGGCGGACGAATCACGCGTTCTGTTTGAGCGTCTGGGTGGCTCGAGCACCGGCGCGCTAAGCCAGGTTTC
Organism: uncultured Collinsella sp.; assembly: GCA_900549535.1. GTDB lineage: Bacteria > Actinomycetota > Coriobacteriia > Coriobacteriales > Coriobacteriaceae > Collinsella. The sequence continues at coordinate 20,346 of UROR01000015.1, forward strand.
CCGTGATTTGGCAACCTCCGAGGGCTCTACGCTCTATCTGGGCCTTACCGCCAAGGCGACGTCGACGGTTGCGCGCGCGAGCATGGCGATCGCCGGCGTGTTCGATGGCGTTCGCGAGCTCGGTCGCCGTGCCCGTGGGGGCTATGACAATGCCAATCTATGGATTGGCCCCGAGCTGCGCGAATCTGACGACTGGCATGATTTCTTACAGTCGGCCTACACTGGCATCGACGCATTGGAACAAGCTGACAAGAGCGTCGACGCGCTGGTGCAAGCCGTCGCCGCCGACAAGCCAGCACGAGCTGGCCGAGAACCTAAAACTCATCATTGATGGTACCGATGAACACTACGTGTATTCGCTGCAGGTCAATCGCAGGCTGCGTGCCGGCGGAGAGTCAATGACCGCAGAGCGCATCGACATTGGCGAGGCCTTGGCAACCGAGTGGCTGCCCGAGGTTCACACGGCTATCTTTGCCTCGGCGACCATGACGGTGTCCAAAAGCTTTGAGCACTTTAACCATGCGGTCGGCCTTGATCGCATCGGTGCTTCAACGTCGTCATCGCTGCACTTGGATTCGAACTACGACTTCGATTCGAACATGGCTGTAGTCGTTGCGGGCGATATCCCCGATCCGCGCGATCGTGAGAGCTATCTTACGGCGCTCGAGCGCGTACTGGTCGACGCCCATCTTGCCATGGGCGGATCGGTGCTCACGTTGTTCACCAATCGGCGCGACATGGAGGACCTATACGCCCGCGTTGAGCCCAAGATGGCCCGTGCGGGTCTGGAGCTCAACTGCCAGCAGCGCAACTCATCTCCTCGTCGCCTGCGCGACCGGTTTATCAACGAACCGACCTCGTCGCTTTTTGCGCTCAAGGCCTTCTGGGAGGGGTTTGATGCCAGCGGCGAGACGCTGCGCTGCGTCATCATTCCCAAGTTGCCGTTCTCGAGCCCCACGGACCCGCTCTCGTGCGAGCGCAACCTGCGCGAAGACCGCGCATGGGCGCGCTATTCGCTGCCCGAGGCGGTGCTCGAGGTTAAGCAGGCGGCCGGCCGCCTTATCCGCTCGTCGACCGATTGCGGCGTGCTGATTCTGGCCGACCCGCGCCTGGTGACGAAGGGCTATGGCAAGAAGTTCTTAACGTCGCTGCCCACGAGCTCCTACCAGCGCATCGAATCGGCGCAGATCGGGCACTATCTACAGCTGTGGCGTGCACGCCACGAGCGGCGGCGCTAAAGCGGACAGACGAGGGTTTTTGCCATATCGCACAGACGCTTTGACAGGGCGGGGTCATCCAAGATGCGGATGGCTCCGCCCGCTGCGATTATCTGGCTCAGCAGCCAACGCTCGGAGCCGTAATGTACGGTTACCGTTGCCATGTCTGTCCTGCTGCGTTCGATTAGGGTGATGCCGGCCCAGTCCAGATGCTCCGCCATATCGAATGGCATCAAGAGCTTTGCGCTACGCTGCGTCCGGGCAAGGGAATCGTGGAGGGATGCAACGTCCGGTGCATGAGGCACGACGGAGTCTTCCGTCAAGGCGAGTCCCTCGATTTTATCCATGCGATAGGTGCGCTGCTCATCGACCGCGATGTCCCAGGCAATCAGATATGTTTGGTCGCCGTTTGCTGTAATGCGCAAGGGGTCGACCAGACGCTCGCGTGGCCGCGCATCGTCCATCGAGCGATACGAGATACGACAGCGAACGCCGTCCTGAATGGCGCAGCTCAGCTGCTGCCAGTGCGACCCGTGGTTGACGGTGTCAAAGACGTGCTGGTTATAGCCGAGCTCTTCGGGTAGAAGAGCATGTCGAATTCGAGCCGCCGCCTGGGGCTCGATCCCCAACGATTCAAGTTCGTGGTTGAGCACAGCGCCCTCGGCGGCACTCAGGCGCAGCGGTAGTACACGCCCGGCGTCACCGGTGAGGACCACGCGCTCGCCGTGGCATTCGCAGATGATACGCGCACCCGATTCTCGGTCCGCGAGCGTCGAGACGATCTCGAGAATCTCGTCGAGCGACGCCCCCGTGATGTCAAAGCGACTGCAAATCTCGGTTCGTGTCATGCCGCTCTCGCCGGCGGCGTAGAGGGCCTCCATGATGTCGATGGCGCGCGAGAGCCTCTGCTCGCTGGTGAGTTTACGCACGGGCATGCTCGTGCACCGTCCTTTCAATGAGGTGGTTCCACGCCTGCTTGAGCGATTTGGGGGCCATGGGCCTCATGCCGTCCATGGCGTGGGCCATGCAAAATGAGGCGGCGGCTTCAAGATCGCGCACGTCAACGGTCCAAGTCCATCCCGAATCGGTGTGTGCGAGCTCACCTCGCCCGCGCGTGAGGCCGTTGATCATATCGATCTGCGTCTGCGGGGCGAACGAGAACGTAGCCGCAACGGGCGGGCGGTCGGCAAAATCGAATTCAAAGAACAGGTAGTCGTTGAGATTGAAGTCTGCAGGGATGGCGTAGGCCTTCGAAGGACGCCAAGCGCGAACGATACGGTCGCAGCGGAATGTCCTGATGTCGTCGGTGGCATTGTCGAGGCCGCAGAAGTACGCAACGCCCTCGCGCTCGAACATGCCGTAGACGCAGACGGTACGCTCTTTCTGCTCACCGCGTCCGTTCTGATATAAAAATCGCAGCGCGCATCGCTCGGCAAAGGCGCTCCATACCGCATCGACGGTGGGAGAGCGGCGGATCGGTGCTTCGTCCGCCGTCGTCCTGCCGGTGAGGTAGGCAATCTTGGAACGAATATCGGCAAGCGGCGCGGCAAAAGTGGATGAGCCGCCCGCTATTGTCTGGTCGATAGCGTTGAGCAGGATATCGGCGTCGTCTGCGGTGATGAGGCCGCCTGCCGCAAACGTGTGCTCGCGGTCGATTGTCCATGAGCTTTCCTCGGTCTCCTGCGCGCCGGCGGGGCGAACCTCCTTGATTAAGATGCCGCGTTCGAGCAGTTTGTCACGATCGCGCCGAAACTTGCGCTTATCCGAGTCGATATTGCCCGAGCCATATCCCAGGTCAGAATCCAAGACGATCTGCTCGGTCGTCAGCGGTTCGGGGGAGCTGTTGAGCACAAAGAAAAGATTGAGGATGCGCTGAGCCGTTTTATCGAAACTGGGCTCCGAATTCCCCTTTTTAATTGTCGCGGTCGCGTCGCTTGCCGTCATAGAGTCCTCGCATGAGAAGGTGGTTTGCTGCCATGATTTTAGTCCGATATGGAGATTAGGCTATATCCTTGTCCGCTCGGGGCGTTAAGATGGCCCGAATTCGGTCGTTTGCGCTCGCTCGGGGTATACTTTCGACTATATACGGTTCTAATGTGCATGCATTGGGCCTATTTGTCGGATTATGGATGTGGAGCGCACATGGCGAACACCCAGAACTATATTAACCACCTGCTGCAGAACACCGGCATCACGCCGGCATGCAGCGAAGAAGAGCGCTTGGCTGCCGAGGATATCGCTCAGATCTTCCGCAACCACGGCTTTGATCCCGAGGTTCAGGAGTTCAATGCCCCGGCGCCCAGCAGGTTGGCATTTGCCGTTACCGGTATTCTTGCGTTTGCCGGCGCCCTGCTGATGGGCATCGGCGGCGGCATCGGCTTGGTCGGCACCTTGCTGGCCATTGTCGGTGCCGTTCTTTACGTGCTCGAGCGCACGGGCCACCCCGTGGTTTCGCGCCTGGGCAAGACGGGCGTGAGCCAAAATGTCATCGCCTACCACAAGGCCTCGGGCCCGCTCGCGTCTCCGCGCAACCGCCCGGTGGTCGTTGTCGCACACTACGACTCTCCCCGTGCTGAGCTGCTCGCCCGCGAGCCCTATGCTTCGTATCGTGCGCTCATCGCCAAGCTGTTGCCCGTTGCCACGGTTGCCCCTGCTGCCGTTGCCATCTTGCGTATCCTGCCGCTCCCCGGCGCGCTCAAGGTTCTGCTGTGGATTGTCGCGATCCTCGCTTCCCTCGTTGCGCTCGCCAACGCGGCAAACATCATTTCTAACCGTTTTGTGCTTCCCTATACGTCCGGCGCAGTGTGCAACAAGTCTTCTGTCGCCGCTATGCTCGGCGTTATGGACAACGTTGCTCCCTTCCAGGGCGAAAACGAGTTTCCCGACGATGTTCCGTTCGATACCTATTTTGGGGAGCAGAAGCGTCGTGCCGAGGAGATGGCGCGCGCAGCAGCGGAGTATGCCGCGGCCCAACAGCAAAACGACTACGGCAACACCATCGAGTACGAAGAACCTACCTACGCCGAGGACGAGTTCGGTCAGCCGATTGCTCCCGACGCTCAGACCGAGCCCGAACAGGGCGAGGCTTTCGACGAGCAGATCGAGGGCTTTGAGGGTGCGTCTGCCGACGAGACGCTGATTGGCGCCATCGTGCCCGAGGATCAGAATCAGGCTGTCCAGGCCGAAGAGTTCAATGACGAGGTTCCCACTGCCGAGCCGGCGGAGGAGCCTGTCGCGGCCGAGCCCGAGCCCAGGCTCTATCGCAATGCCGCCGGCAACATCCGCTTTGGTTCGGATGCCATCCGTGCGCTCGGAATGCTTCCCGAGTCCTGCACGCTCGATTACGAGGAAGGCGAGGAGCCGACGTTTGAGCCCGAGCCTGCCCCCGTCGTGACTGCATCTGCGCCCGTTGTCGCCGTGGATGATGAGTCTGCCGCGGTTGCCGCTGCCGTTGCCGAGCCCGAGGCGGTGTCCGCGATCGATCCCGCGGCAGGACTGGACATTTTGGCTCCCGCCGTGCCGGCGCAAGACGTTACGGACGAGCCTGACGACGATTACGCTGAACAGCCGAGGCGCGTGTCTTACGAGAGCGATACTGATTTCTCGGCCGAGATTCCCGCGGCAACGCCCCATGCCGATATTGCATCCGCGTTCTCTTCGATTGGCGCCAGCGCTTCCAACTTCTTTAAGGGTGCGCTTGCAAAGGGCAGGAAATTTGTCGACGATTTCGAGGGGAAGCGCGTTGCCGCACGCGAGGCTGCCGAGCAGGAGGCTATCGCTCAGCAGCAGGCAGCCGAGGCGGCACGTGAGCTCGCGGCGCAAGAGTTCGAGCAGAACGAGGCTATGCAGTCCGTGCCTGTCGACGCCGCCGAAGCTACAACGTCCGTTGAGGCTCAGCAGCACGTCGATAGCACCATGCCGTTTGATGCCGCGCAGTTCGATTCCACGATAACGTTTGAAAAGCAAGGCACCGCGATTGCCGAGCCCCTTCCTGTTTCCGATGAGCAGGGCGACGCGGCAGACGATGACGAGCCTATTGATGCTGCCGAAATCCAAGATGCCGCCGGGCACGAGCCCGTCGAGGTCAACTGTGACGAAGAGCAATACGCGGCAGCCGATCAAGGTGATTCGACCGAGGTCGAGCAGGAGGAAGTGCCTGCGGTTTCCGAGGCTCCCGAGACAGATGAGTCGAGGCCTTACTCCACGCAGATTTTCACCATGCCGACCCCGAGTGGTTCCGGTGCCACGGTTGCCGATGTTGCTCCCACCCAGGACGAAACGGTCTATTCCCTTATGGCCCAGATTTCCTCC
>UROR01000016.1 GCA_900549535.1 uncultured Collinsella sp.
CGTAGGCGAAGATGGGCAGGTCGAGTTCCTCATGCAGGATGCGGAAGTGCTCCTCAACCTCGGTCATGCCCTGCAGGGCATAGAACGGGCAGGTGGCGACGAGGGCATCGGCGCCCAGCTCCTGGGCGACCTTGCCGTGCTCGATCATGCGCTCGGTCTCGGTATCGATGATGCCGACCAGAACAGGCACACGGTGGTCGACGATACGGACGGCCTCGGCGATAATCTGGCGACGGCGCTCGTCGGTGGAGAAGACGACCTCGCCCGAGGATCCCAAGAAGAACAGGCCATCGACGCCGGCATCGATCATGCGGTTGATGCTGCGCTCAAAGGAGACAACATCGAGCTGGTGATCTTCGGTATCGGGAACAACGACGGGAGGGATAACGCCGGTGAATTTCTGAGTTGCCACGAGAATCTCCTTAGTTGTCTGGTGGGCAGCCCTATGCCGCCCACTCTTGTTGGCAGTGTCCAGGCCGTCTAGGCCAAAGAACACGAGTAGAACGTTTGGTTAAAAAAGTCGACGACTTCGTTTTCGAACGCATTGATGCGCTCGTGAGCGTATTTGGCATAGATGATATGCCTCCGGTCACACTCAAGACCGTTGAATACGGCAAACTGATCCTTGGGATCGCTCACGGTATCCATAAGCGATGTGCCCATGAGCACCGATCCGCGCACCCGAGACGACAGCGCCTCGAGGCCGCCAGGAAGCGGATTGGCAACCGCCGTGCAGGCGAGGCCCCGCTCGTCCAGAGCAGAAACCGCCAGCGCGACTCCGCCGCCAAGACCCTCGCCCCATGCAAAGATGCGGTCGGGGTCCATGCCATCAAGATTGCGCGCCACCTTCGCCAGCGCGCAGCCCCAACGGACGCGCTCGACAAAAGCGGGCGAAGAAATCCCCCGCTGCAGGTCGTCCGCACCAGCAACATCGTCATCCAGCGCGAGGACGGCATACCCCATGGCGGCAAATCTCGTCATGTGATGCCAGCCGCGCACAGGCCGATCGATGTCGTGGAACATCAGGCACAGCGGCACGCGCTCAGATACTCGGGCACGACCGACAGGCTCGATCAAACGAGCGTGAATCGCATCGTCACCGGGCTCAAAGGAGACCTCCGAGTAACGGGCGCAGGGGTTAACAAAGTCAATCGCCGTAATGGCCAGGCCTTGAATCTCAAGATTCGAAGCGCATGTCTCTAAATCAGAAACATCTGCTTGGACATCACCGCGCCAGTCCCGATATTCTGCGAGCCTTGACGAAACCGTTCCAGGAATTCCCACAAGCCCGGGGACAATCAGCTCGTCAACATTGCTCTCGCACTTAGACATGAGCCTCCCCTCCCTTGCAGAAAAACGGAATGATCAAATCGTCAAAATCCTGAATCTCCTCGTGGCCAAAGCCTTCAAAGAACTCATGACGCTTTTCGCAGGTCAGGTTGTTATAGACCGCAAACTGCGTCGCTGGCGGACAGACGATATCGGCTGTGCCGGTGCCAAACAGCACGGGGCATTTGACCATAGGGGCAAAGTTCTTGGAATCGAAGTACGCCAGCTTGGCATAGGCTTCGTCAATACGAGTCGAGTCCTCGTCAAACCAGCGAGACCAATAGCGCAGGCCCTCGTAGGCAATGTCATCGGCATCCAAATCCCAGACCAGGCGAAAATCTGACAGGAAGGGATAGAGGATGGCGGCGCGATTGATAAGCTCGCTGTTAAGTGCACAGGTCGCAATGCCCAAACCGCCGCCCTGAGACGCGCCGTTCACAAACACACGGGCAAGATCGATGCCCTCGAGCTCGCGAACGATGCGGCACAGGATGCGAATATCTTGGTGCAAGCGGACATAGTAGAGGTTGGCCGGGTCGCCGTCGATACCGGCGACGATATGGCCCGCGACCGTTGTGCCCTCAAATCCACCAATGTCCTCGGAGGGACCTCCTTGGCCGGGGCAGTCGAGGGCGATGAGTGCCATGCCCATGCCCGCAAACGACGCCTGCTCAAACCAGCTGCGGCTTGCACCCGGATACCCATGGAACTGAAGCACCAATGGCACGGGCTCGTCCGAGACGGGTTTAAGGTACTTGGCATGCAGGCGCGCGCCACACATGCCGGTATACCAGAGGTCGAAAAGCTGGCAGGTCGCGGCATCGGCGACCGATGCCGTCTCGATCGCATAGTCAAGCCCGACGGCGTCGGCCTCGGCCATGCGATCCTTCCAAAAGAGATCGAAATCTGATGGACGGGGCATGGCGCCTCGGTATTCACCAAATTGATGTTGTAGCTCCTGAGCACTTGGCATGGCTCGTGAACCCAACCTTTCGAAATCGCAACGGAGGTGCGCCCGGCAAGGGAACCGGGCGCACGGGAGGGAAAGCGAGGCTACTCGCCGAGCTTGGGATGCAGCAGCGACGGCGCAGCGCCGAGCAGCATCTTGGTGTAGGGGTCCTGGGGGTGCTGGAAGACCTGCTTGGCCTCGCCCTGCTCGACGATCCTGCCGCCATTCATAACGATGATGTCGTCAGAGATATAGCGGACCGTCTGGATGTCATGGCTGATGAACACCATGGCCAGGCCGAGCTCCTTCTTAAGGTCGGTCAACAGGTTCAGAATCTGTGCGCGGACCGAAACGTCCAGAGCCGAGGTGGGCTCGTCGGCGATGATGGCATCGGGGTTCAGCGACAGGGCACGGGCAATTGCGACGCGCTGACGCTGGCCGCCCGAAAGCTGGCCGGGAAGAACCTCGGCAGCGGAGCTGGGCAGACCGGTGAGCTCCAAGAGCTCCTTGACGCGCTTCTCCTGCTCGGCCTCGGTACCCAAGTTGTGGACGCGCATGGGGTCGAGCAGCTGCTCGCGAACGACCATGCGGGGGTTGAGCGCCGTGGCCGGGTTCTGGAACACGACCGAGATGACGCGACCCATGTGGCGACGGTCCTCGGCGGTACGTTTGGTAACGTCCTTGCCCTTAAAGTAGACCTTGCCGCTCGTGGGGGCCTGCAGGCCGCACATGACGTTAGCGGTGGTGGACTTACCGCAACCGGACTCGCCGACGATGCCGATCGTCTGACCGGGCATGAGCTTAATCGTTACACCCTGGACGGCGTGAACCAGGTTGGGGTGCAGAATCGAGCCGGTACGGGTCCTAAAGGTGACGTGGACGTCATCAAGGAAGATGATCGGCTCGACGCCGTTTACTGCGGTCTCGCTCATCTACATCACCTCCGCGTGAGGGGTCAAACCATTTGCCTTGAGCACCTCGTCGGGGAGCTCGGAATAGAAGTGCTCGGTGCCGGGCACGCGCTTGAAGACCGGACGGGTGTCCAGGCCAATACGCGGGTGGCTCGAGCGGGGCGCGAAGCGATCGCCCTTGGGGAAATCGCGCGGGCTCGGAACGGCACCGGGCACCTGGTGCAGGCGGCCCGAACCGCTCTCGATGGACAGAACGGAACCCAGAAGACCGCGGGTGTACTCGTGGATCGGGTTAGTGAGCAGCTCCTTGGTGGGCGCCTGCTCGATAACCTGGCCAGCGTACATAACCGTGATGTTATGGGCGACCTCGGCGACCAGAGCCAGGTCATGCGAAACGAAGATCATGGCAAAGCCGAGCTTGGCCTGAAGATCGTTGAGCAGCTTGATGACCTGCTTCTGGACGGTAACGTCCAGAGCGGTCGTGGGCTCGTCGCAGATGACCAGCTTGGGGTCGCGGGTAAGGGCCATAGCGATCAGGACACGCTGACGCTGGCCGCCGGAAAGCTCGTGCGGATAGCTCTCGAGCGTGCGCTTGGGATCGAGGCCGACGAGCTCCAGGAGCTCCTCGGCGCTGCGGGTTCCGCCGCGCTTGGTGAGCTGCTTCATCTGGGCAGAGATGAGCATGGAGGGGTTGAGCGAGGACAGGGCGTCCTGATAGACCATAGCGATATCGGTACCACGCAGGCCGAACCACTCCTTCTTGCTCATCTTGAGCAGGTCGCGGCCCTCCCAGAGAACCTCACCGGAAAGATGCTCGTCATCGTCGGTCAGGCCCATGATGGCCAGCGTGGTGATGGACTTACCGCAGCCGGACTCACCGACCAGGCCCATGGTCTGGCCAGGACGGACATCAAAGTTGACATGATCGACGACATTGATATCACCGTGGTGCTCAAACTGGATGCAGAAATCACGGACCGAAAGGATCGGCTCAACGGACTCATCGGGCACATGGCGGTCGTTACGCTTGAGCTCGACATCGCGCAGGGCGCCAAGACGGGCGGACAGGGACTGAGCCTGCTCCTTGTAAGCGCGAACGGGGTCGGAGACCAGCAGGTCGGCCTCGCGGCGCTTGGAGGAATCGGTCGGATCCAGGGCGGCGGAGGGAGCAGCGGCCATGGCGTCGGTAATGCCCTCGGAGAGGATGTTGAGCGCCAGGCAGGTGAGCATGATAGCCAGACCCGGGAACAGCGCCTGCCACCAACGGCCAGCGAGCACGCCACCGCGGGCGTCGGCGAGGATGTTGCCCCAGGTAGCGGTGGGCTCCTGGATACCAGCGCCGATAAAGGTCAGCGAGGCCTCGAAGATGATGGCGTCGGCGACCAGGGTAACGGTGAAGACCATGATCGGGGCGATGCAGTTACGCAGAACATGCTTGATCAAAATCCACGGAGCCTTGGCGCCGGAAACGATGACCGCGCGGACATAGTCCTCGCCGTACTCGGACACGATGTTGGCGCGCACGATACGGGCAATCTGCGGAGTGTACATAAAGCCAATGGCGAAGATGATCGACGGCACGGAATTGCCCAGGATGGAGACGAAGACGGCAGCGAGGGCGATGCCCGGGATGGACATGATGATGTCCAGGATGCGCATGATCGCCTCGGAAACGGACTTGCGCGAAACCGCCGCGAGGGCGCCCACGACCGAGCCGCAGACCAGAGCCATGGCAGTAGCACCGAAGCCGATGATCAGCGAGTAACGGCCACCGTAAAGCATACGCGACAGGATGTCGCGGCCCTTATCGTCGGTACCGAAGATAAATCCATTGCCGGGAGCCTGGCGAGCAGTGAAAATCTCGACCGGGCTATAGGGGGCAAGAAGGGGCGCCAGAATCGCGGTCAGGGCGACCAACACCAGCACGACGGCGGCAATCTTAGAAGACAGCGTCATCTTCTTCCAGCCACCGAGCTTGAGCCCCTTGGAGGCAGCCTTCTCGAGCTGCTCGGTTTGCTTCTCTCGAATCTTTACCATAATCTACACCGTCCTGATGCGCGGGTTGATGAGCAGGTAGAGCATGTCAACCACGATGTTGATGATGATGAAGGCAAGAGCAACGACGATGACGACGCCCTGAACCAGGTTCGCCTCGTTGCCCTGAACGCCCTGCAGAATCGCAGTACCCATGCCGGGGAGGTTGAAGATGACCTCGATGACGACGGCGCCGCCCATAAGGTAACCGATCTTAAGACCGAGGGTGGTGACCGGGGTGATCAGCGCGTTGCGCAAAACGTTGATGCCGACGACGACCTTCTCGGGAACGCCGGCGCCACGGGCCATGCGGACGTAGTCCTTGTCGAGCTCCTCAACCATGGCCGTACGCACGATACGAGTCATCTGGCCCGTCAGCGGGAATGCCAGAGCGATAGCGGGCATGATCATACGTCCCAGATAGCCAGCCGGGTTGGTGGTGAAGTGAGGCAGAGCACCGGATGCCGGGAGCACCTTAAGGTAGGAAGAGAACAGCAGAATCAACAGAACGGCAAGCCAGAACGACGGGGTTGCCAAGCCGGCGATGGAAAAGACGCGGATCACTTGGTCCGGCCATTTATCGCGATACAGTGCCGCGATGACGCCGAGCAAAAACGAGACGACCGCGCCGATGGCAAGACCGATGAAGGTCAGCTGCATCGTGACGGGCAGGGCCGTGGAGATGCGCTTGGCAACGGAGTTGCGAGCAGCACCATAGGTGCCCATGTCACCATGGATCAGATCGCCCATGTAGCGCACGTAGCGCACGGGCCAGGGGTCGTCCAGACCATACTTCTCATGGTACTCGGCAACCGCCTCGGGCGAGGCACCGTCACCCAACGCCGTATAGGCGGGGTCGGTCTTGGAGAACGACATAAGGAAGAACACCAGGACGGTGACGCCCAATGCCATGATCGGCAGCGCCACGAGACGCCTTCCAATCAAACGTAGAAAGTTGTTCACGTTCTCTCCCCTTTCTTTTGTCGGTAGGACCAACTGGTATATGAGTATGGATACTCATTACAAGACCCGAGCGACATCGAGGTCGCCCGGGTCTTTGTTTCAACTATGAGGATACGGTCCCAACGACCGACATCCTGCATACAGACTCAAGCGAGTCTTAGGCCTTGACGGTCGCGACGCCCCTGAAGGACATGCTCGTCGTGCCGATGCCCTTGAAGCCATCGAGGGCCTCGCCGTTGGGCGCGGTAGACGGATCGTCCCAGGAAGCGGAGACGGTCTTGACGTGGACAACGGGGTACAGAACAGCGTTGTCGGCGATGATGTCGAAGCACTCGTTCCACTTCTTCTGCTGCTCGTCGCCCTCGGCGGCAAGAGCCTCGTCCATGAGACCGTGGAGCTTCTCCCACTCAGCGGACTCCTTCCACGGGCAACGGGTCTGCATCCAGACGTTGTCGCCGTACCACCAGTTGAGCAGCAGGTCGGGGTCAGCGCCGAAGCAGGACGGATCGCCAGGGGCAAGGAGGATATCGTAGGCCTCGCCGCCGTCGATGGCAGCGTAGGTGGCCGGCGAGGTATCGGTCTGGATGGTCACCTCGAAGCCGAGAGCGTCGAGGTCGTTCTTGACCTGGGCGGCCATGCCCTTAATCTGCTCGTTGTCGGTGGTGCGCAGGGTGATGGCACCCGGGGTGATGCCGGACTCCTCGATGAGCTTCTTGGCCTTCTTGGCGTCGGTCTTGTACACCGTGGAAGCCTCATGATAGTTGGTGAAGCTCTTGGGCAGGTAGCAGCTGGCAGCGGTGGCAAGGCCGGCGAAGGTGTTGGTGATCATCTTCTCGGTGTCGAGCGCGTACATGACGGCCTGACGGACCTTGACGTTGTTCCAAGGCTCCTTGGCGACGTTGAACATGATGAAGCGGGTGCCGAAGCCCTGGACGTTGTCGATCTTGCAGCCAGCGCTCTCGAGCTGGTCGACGGCGTCAGCGGTGACGAGCTCCATAACGAGCGTGGAGCCCTCCTGCTGAGCGGTAACGCGAGCGGTGGGGTCGGTCAGGATGCTGTACTGGATCTTCTTATCCTCGGCAGCATACTCACCGTTGTACTCGGGGTTGGGAACCAGGGTGATCTCGGTATCGGAGATAGAGTCGTACATCCAGGGGCCGGAACCGATCGGCTGCTTGGCGCGATCCTCCTCGGACTGGGTGGCCGGGGTAACGCGGACGATGGCCAGACGATCCTTGAGCAGGGAGAAGTTGGGGACCTTGGTCTTGACCGTCACGGTGCTGGCGTCCTTGGCCTCGATGGACTCGAAGGGCTGGAAGAACGGAGCATAGGTAGCGGAAGCAGCGCAAGCGGTGTAGGAAGCGACGACGTCGTCAGCAGTGACCTCGGTACCATCGGAGAACTTGGCGCCCTTGCGGATGGTGACCTCGAAGGTAGTGTCGTCCACGGACTTGGGATCGTCGGTGGCGAGCTCGTTGAAGGTGCTGTAGTCGTGGTAATCGATGCCGTAGAGACCCTCGACGACGTGCCAGTTAGCACCCAGGCCCACAGCGGAGCCGGTGCTGGCGGGATCGAAGCTGGACGGAGCGTAAGCGGAACCAGCGGTAATCACACCGCCGCCACGGTTGGCGGAATCGGTGGAACCGGAAGCGGAACCCTCGTCGTTAGAGCTGCCGCCGCAGCCGGTGAGACCAAGCCCTGCGACAGCAGCGACGCTGCCGGTGAGGCCGAGGAACGAACGCCTGGACATACCCTTGTTGATGATGGCCATGTCTTCTCCTATCAATAGAGAATCTTACCCGGGAGCACCTAGACTTGCCCCCGCGCAACTTGCGGACGATATATACCTTACCTACCGACGAACCCAACTGAGGTGCCGCGCTCGGCGACCGATACATACATACGCTTGAACGGTATTTACTACCGTTCACCGAATTCATTGACAAACGATTCGCCAGACAGTATGTATCGACGAGGTGAGATATCAGTCATCGTCAACCCGCAGGATAGCAGGGTTGTTCACCATGGCTAGTCAAACGTTTTAGCGTTAATAAAACCCGAAATCGACAGGTAATCGCCGCGAAATAAATGATTGAAAATCGGCCAATCATGTATATCAGTTGTTTAGAAGCACGTTTAGTTTTCGGAACGGTTGGCCGATGCCTGGGCGCGTTCGGCATTCCATGCAACAAGTGCCTCGTGGACCGCTTTGGCGACATCGGCCGGAACGCCTCGAACTTCCGCGATCTCTTGCTCGCTCGCCGCGCGCAAACGCTTCATCGAGCCAAAATGGCGCATAAGGGCACGTTTTCTGGTGGGTCCCACGCCTGGAACGTCATCGAGTACCGAAACCGTCATGGCCTTGTCGCGCAATTCGCGATGGAACGTGATGGCAAATCGGTGGGACTCATCGCGTACCTGTTTAATTAGATAGAGCGAAGCAGACCCGGTCGGCAGCACGACAGGAGTCTCGTCCCAAGGCACAAAAACTTCCTCGTCGGCCTTCGCCAAGCCACAAACTGGTATATCGAGCCCAAGAGCCTCAAGTTGCTTGATCGCAGCGGTCAATTGCGGCTTACCGCCATCGACAACGAGCAAATCGGGGCGCGAGCCAAAGCGCTCGTCGGCCATGCGCTCGGGAGCATAGCGTCGTCCCAAAACCTCGGACATCGACACGAAGTCGTTTGCCTCGTCCAATTCGGCCTGAATTTTAAAACGACGGTACTGGCTCTTGTCGGCGCGCCCGTTGGTAAACACCACCATTGAGGCGACCGTAAAGGTGCCATGCAGTGTAGAGATATCGAAGCACTCGATACGCAACGGCGGCGATGGCAGCGCCAACGCACTTTCGAGCTCCAGCAGCGCTTGATTGGTGCGGTCGTCAGCGTACCCCGTTCGCATCATGTAGCGCATGAGGGCATGGCGCGCATTTTTGGATGCCATATCGAGCAGACGGTGCTTTTCGCCACGCTGCGGCCTATGGAGATGGCAGGAACGCTCACGCTTGCCCGCAAGCCACTCCCCCAGCGCCTCCGCATCCTCAAGCTCGACGGAAAGGTTGACCTCAGCTGGAATATCAGCCGTCTCGTCGTAATAGCGCTTAAGAAAGCCCGACTGGAGCTCTTCCTCGTCAACATCAAGACCCTTGTCGAGAATGAACTCGCAGGTGCGAACTGTTCGGCCCTCGCGAACGACGAAGACGCAAGCGGCGGAGATGGTCTCCTCGCGATAGAACCCGATGACATCGATATCGACACTGGAGGGAAAAACGACTTGCTGACGATCGTCCAGACCCCTGATGACCTCCAAACGACGTTTGACGCGTGCCGCGCGCTCAAAGTCGAGCGCCTCGGCGGCATCCGTCATCTCGGAGGTCAGCTCATCGACGACATCCTTGCGATGGCCCGACAAAAAACGCTCGACACGCTTGACGTTCTTGGCATAGTCTGCCGGGGAAATCGCGCCGACACACGCACCCGGGCCGCGCCCGACATGGTAGTCAAAGCAGGGACGCCCGTTTTGTGCGCAAATCATATTGACGATGTCTTCCTCGCCCTTGTGGGACTCGACGATACGGCGACAACGACGCCACTCCGCACAGGATGCAGAGCAGATGGGGATAACCTTGCGCAGCGTATCTATCGTCTCACGTGCCGCACGGCTATCGGTATAGGGTCCAAAATAGCGCGTTCCCGGCTTATGACGCTCACGCGTGTATTTGATCGCGGGATACAGGTCGCCCTTTGTAATGGCGATAAAGGGGTAGCTCTTGTCATCCTTGAGGTCGACGTTAAAGTACGGATGGTACTGGCCGATCAGGTTGCGCTCGAGTACAAGCGCCTCATGCTCGGTTTCGACAACGATGTAGTCAAAGCTCGCCACCAGCTGCATCATCAGCGGGATCTTTTGACGCTCATCCTGCAGTGTCACGTATTGACGCATGCGGGCGCGCAGGTTTTTCGCCTTGCCCACGTAGATGACATCGCCCTTGGCGTCTTTCCAAAGGTAGCAGCCGGGCTGCGTGGGAACGCGCGAAACCTGCTCGGCAAGCGTTGGTATGTTGTCGTGACCGGCCACGCGCACCTACTTGCGACGAAGCAGCGCCGAGACCTCGGGCATCTTAAGGACGACGGCAAGGCCAAAGGTAACAACAAGCGAGGCGACACCCGCAACGCAAACGTAGCCAAGAGTAATCAGAATCGAGCCGCCAAGTGCCCCGACAAAGTGTTCAAGCGCCCACATGACGCCGGCGCCTGCGGCAGCACCTAGACCACCGAGCAAAAGGCCAAAGAAACCGCCATGTAGGATAGATTTGACCTGAAGGCCACGCAGGCGACGACGCAGCCACCACAGCGAACAGCCGACCAAGATCACGTAGTCGACGACATACGAAAGCGCGATTGCCGGCATACCGAAGCCCAGCACAACGCCAAACAGCAGAACCGAGCCGGCCTGGCCGATGGCGGAATACAGACAATAGCGGCTATAGGGCTTCATGTCGAGCAAGGCAGAGAAGCTCTTCTGCATCAGCACGACCACGCCGTAGAGCGGCAGCGAGAGCGCTAGGTAGACAAGGTACTCGGACACCAGCGCCACGCCGGATTCATCGAACTTGCCAGCACAGTAGATCATATTGAGCGGACGTGCGAAGACAATCAGGTACAGTGCGAACGGAATCAGGAAGAACAGCATCTGGGCGACGCCACGCGAAATGCCCGTGCGAACGCTGTCGTAATCCTTCTCCTGTGCGTCATGAGAGAGCTCGGTATAGAGCGCCGTCGAAAGCGAGGCGGCAATCAGCGCGTAGGGCAGCGTGTACCACAGGCGCGCATAGGCGATGACGGAAGGACCCGTCTCGGGCTGGACCACCAGCGCGGCAGCGTTGGTGATAGAAGTCGAGACAAACATGCACACCGTGGCGAGCAGCGTCGGGATACCGAGCGCAATCGTCTGGCGCAGCGCGGGGTCCTTAAAGTCGATATGGATATGGGGATGCACGCCGTGCTTGCCAAGCGCGGGAATCTGACATGCCATCTGAACAAAGACACCGAGGGTCGTACCGGCCGCAATCAAGATGATGCCGGCACGTTCGCCAAACTGTGCGGACACGGGCGCAAAACCCATAAAGCTCGCAATGACGATCACATTGTTGAGGACCGGGGCAAACGTCGACCAAAAGTAGTCGCGGTGTGCGTTGAGAACGCCCGAGAACACCGAGCCCAAACCATAAAACAGAATCTGGATGGCAAAGAAACGGAACATGAACGCAGCGGTATCCATGCTGCCACCGTCACCCGAAAGGAACGATTGCGTCCAGATAAAGCCCGGGGCGAACACGGTCCCCAGCAACGAAATGCCACCCAGCACTAAAAGCAGAATGCCGAGCAGGTTGCCCACGTACTCGTTCGAGGCCTCGCGACCCTGCTCACGCCTCACGCCCATGTACACGGGCAAAAACGCCGTCACGAGCATGCCACCCATCACGAGTTCGTAGAGCATATTGGGCAGGTTGTTGGCGACCTGATAGGAGGACGAGAGTAGCGACATGCCGATAGCGGCCGCCATTGCCCACGTGCGGATAAAACCGGTGACGCGAGACACGATAGTCAGGATGGTCATAAGCCCGGCGGAACGACCAACCGTGGAGTAGTCCGACGAGCCCATGTCGTCAGTGTCATCTCGCGACGAAGAAGCTTCGGATGAGGGTGTCTGAGGCGCAGATTCTTTTGCAAAATGAGCTCCGCACTTCAATTCTTCCTGCGGCATCGCTCAGTCCTCTCTCGTAATCGCGGCAACCGTCGCCCCGCAAAATGCAATTAAATCATCGGGTGCAAGCTCGAGCTGATAACCACGCTTGCCTCCCGAAATAAAAATGGTATCCCAAAGGACACACGTCTCATCAATGAGCGTCCGGTAGCGTTTTTTCATACCGACCGGGCTGCAGCCGCCGCGAACGTAGCCAGTCGCCGCAAGCAAATCCTTCACATGCATCATAACCAAGGACTTCTCCCCCGCGGCACGCGCGGCGGACTTTAGATCGAGCTCATCGGCAACAGGGATGCAGCACACGACATGGTCGTTGGACGGCGTCACGCAGACCAAGGTCTTAAATCCTTGACCGGGCTCCTCGCCAAGCTGCTCCGAAATCGCGACCCCCAGGCCCACCGACTCATCACCATCGTCTTCGTACGTATGTAGAACATAGGAAATGCCGGCGCTTTCCAGCTCGCGCATCGCATTGGTTTTTGGCGTCTTTACAGCCTTTGCCATGACATATCCTTTCCCTCGCATTCGGACGCAAAGATTAAGTATATGTCCAATTCGGCTGCATACGTCACTTCGGCACAGCAAGCGCCATCGAATCACAAGGAGTCGATGGCGCCCATAAACTGAATCGCCTATTTATTGAGCATCAAGTTGAGCCTGACGCTCCCGGTCACGCCTGAGCAAAGGCGCCAAAAACTTGCCCGTATAACTCTGCGGACAGTCCGCAACCTGCTCCGGTGTGCCCGAAACCACGACGGTTCCGCCGCCGTTACCGCCCTCGGGACCCATATCGATCAGGCGGTCGGCAACCTTGATGACATCAAGGTTGTGCTCAATCACCAGCACCGTGTTGCCCGCATCGACCAAGCGCTGCAGCACATCGAGCAGCTGGCGGACATCCTCAAAATGAAGGCCGGTCGTCGGCTCATCCAAAATATAGAACGTCTTGCCCGTCTGGCGTCGATGAAGCTCCTTGGCGAGCTTCACACGCTGCGCCTCGCCGCCCGAGAGCGTCGTGGCGGGCTGGCCCAGGCTCACGTAGCCCAAGCCTACATCGTACAGCGTCTGGAGCTTTCGCTTGATCTGCGGGATATTCCCAAAGAAGGCCAGCGCCTCGGTGACGCTCATGTCGAGCACGTCCGAGATGGTCTTGCCACGGTAGGTGACCTCGAGTGTCTCGCGGTTGTAGCGTTTACCGCCGCAAACTTCGCAGGGAACGTAGATATCGGGAAGGAAGTGCATCTCGATCTTAATCTGCCCATCGCCCTTGCACGCCTCACAGCGCCCGCCGCTCACGTTAAAGGAGAAACGTCCCGGCGAGTAGCCACGCGCCTTCGACTCCGGCGTACTCGCAAACAGCGCGCGAAGATCATCCCACAGGCCAATGTACGTAGCAGGGTTGGAACGCGGCGTGCGGCCAATCGGCGACTGGTCGATGTCGATCACCTTATCGATGCACTCGATACCCTCGAGCTTTTTGTACGGGCCCACAGGGCGCGTCGAGCGGTGAATGGCATTCGTAAGGGCAGGCGCAATGGTGTCGGTAACCAGGGAGCTCTTGCCCGATCCCGACACGCCGGTAACAACCGTAAGCGTACCAAACTCGATTTTGGCAGTAACGTTTTTGAGGTTGTTGGCGCGGGCGCCCGTGATCTTAAGGCAGCCGCGACCGGGCTTGCGGCGCTCATCGGGAACCCGGATCATTCGTTTGCCGGTCAGATAAGCGCCCGTCATCGACTCGGGACACGCCATGATATCGGCAGGCGTTCCCGCCGCGACTACGTGTCCGCCGTTGACGCCGGCGCCGGGCCCCATGTCGATCACGTAATCGGCGGCACGGATTGTATCCTCGTCGTGTTCGACGACGATAACGGTATTGCCGATATCGCGCAGGCGCTCGAGCGTCTTGATCAAGCGCTCGTTGTCACGCTGATGAAGACCGATCGAGGGCTCGTCCAGAATATAGAGCACGCCCATGAGACCCGCGCCGATCTGCGTTGCCAGGCGAATACGCTGCGCCTCGCCACCGGAAAGCGTCGCCGAGGCACGATCGAGCGTCAGATAGTCGAGTCCAACATCGACCAGAAAACGCAAGCGCTCCAGGATTTCCTTGACGATACGGCCGCCGATAAACTGTTGGCGCTCGGTGAGTTCCAGGCCCTCAAAAAACTCGAGCGACTCACGGCACGACAGACAACAAACCTCGTAAATGGACTTGCCGCCCACGGTGACGGCGAGCATCTCGGGGCGCAAACGAGCGCCGTGGCAGCTCGAGCACGGCTCCTCGCGAATGTACTTCTCCAGGCGCGCCTTGGTGTTCTCGTTCGTCGTCTCGGTATAGCGTTCGTACAGGATGTTGCGAACGCCCGAAAACTTGGTATCCCACTGGCTGCGACGTCCGTCGAGCTTTTGGTAGTCGACCGAGATCTTCGTATCGCCCAGGCCATCCAAGAATGCACGACGCACGCGAGGGGGCAAGTCCTCCCACGGCGTATCGGTGCTCACCTTAAAGTGTTTGCAGACCGCAGCAAAAATCTGCGGATAGTAGTTCGAGTTGCCAAACAGGCTACCAAAGACTCCGTCGGCAATGGACTTCGAGGGGTCCTCGATCAACGCCTCGGCATCAACGGTTTTCTTAAAGCCCAGGCCGTCGCACTCAGGACATGCGCCATAGGGAGCGTTGAACGAAAAATCACGCGGCTGAAGATCGTCAATGGAGTGACCATGCTCCGGGCACGCCAAGGCCAACGAATACTCCAGCAGCTCGCCCTCGGTCCCCTCGGGAGCATCACGATTACATTGCCGTGAGCCAGCGCGGTCGCCTGCTCAACAGTCTCGGCGATACGGCCCAGAGAGTTCTCACGGATCACGATGCGATCGACTACGACCTCGATATCGTGCTTGAACTTCTTGTCCAGATCGATCGGATCGTCGAGCGAGCGCACTTCACCGTCGACACGCACGCGGCTAAAGCCCTCGGCGCGAAGGTCCTCAAACAGTTTGGTGTACTCGCCTTTTCGCCCGCGCACCACCGGTGCCAGCACAAACGCGCGGCGGCCCTCCCCCGCCGCCAAGACCTTGTCGGCAACCTGGTCGGTCGTCTGACGCTCAATGACGCGGCCGCATTCGGGACAGTGCGGGGTGCCCACACGGGCGAACAGCAGGCGCAGATAGTCATAAATCTCGGTTACGGTGCCAACCGTCGAGCGAGGGTTTTTAGACGTCGTCTTTTGGTCGATCGACACCGCCGGCGAAAGGCCGTCGATTGAATCCAAGTCGGGTTTGTCCATCTGGCCCAAGAACTGGCGCGCATAGCTCGAAAGACTCTCGACGTATCGACGCTGGCCCTCGGCATAGATAGTGTCAAATGCCAGCGAACTCTTGCCCGAGCCAGAAAGACCGGTAATGACCACGAGTTGGTCACGCGGAATGGAAACATCGATATCACGGAGGTTGTGCTCACGAGCGCCGCGAATAACGATAGAAGAATCAGACATGGAAGCTCCTTGCCTCCTATTGCATCGAATCATACTGTCGATGAGTTTAGCGCACTCGACGCGCACAGATGTTCGTAATACAAGATTCGCAGACCTTTAGCTTTGCGTATCGGGTGCTTTGTTTCTCGAAATGCCGTGGAAAGGTTACAGTAATCTACTACTGAACTTAATTTGCTGTACCAGAGGAACGTCCATGACCGAAGATATCCCCCTTGAAATCACTTCGAGCGACATGGCCAATCTGCCCATATTCATCGCCGTCCTTATCGTGGCCACCGTCGTCGTGCGCGTGTATTTTTCAATCAAACACAATGAAAAGCCGCCCATTGCCCGCGTCTTTTGGTGCGCGACGCTCCTCATCCCGCTCGGCATGGTAGCTGCATGGATTACGAATCAATTGCTCGTAAATGAGGACAATTCCCTATGGGTCCTTTCTTATTCGGCGCTCGGTGCTACCGCCGTCATACTTCTTGTCGAGCCCTTGGTTTCGGGACTTATCGACCAAACCGATCTTGCGACGGGAACGGTTGCCTGTATTTGCCGTGACATTCTTGTCATCGCCGCTGTTTCAGCGCTCTCGTTCGTTTCACTCGAAATTGCCTGTAACGAAACGTTCTATCGCATTCCCGCCAACTCATTCGGGTTTTCCGTCGGGCTGCTCGCGACGGTTCTGCTCTCCCTTTATTTGCTGGGACAGCGTCATGGAGGCGTCATGGCCCTCGTGCCCGTCGCCTGTTGCATCCTTGGCATTGCCGAGCACTTCGTCATAACGTTTAAAGGCGAAGCCATCCTGCCAAGTGATATCTTGGCCCTTGGCACCGCAATGGAAGTGAGCGAGGGATACGAGTTTACCTTTACCGCCGGAATCGTAACCTCTCTCGCCCTGCTGGAGATTTCCCTGGGGCTTCTTTCGCTTATCCGACCGCGAAAGCTCCGTACGCCCACCCATGTCTTCCCCGCAATCGCCGCTAACCTCTGCGCTTTTCTGCTAGTGACCGTTGTGGGGCTCTCAGGCTTTTCCAGCATCGACTTGGAGCAGGCGCTGGATTTTGGATTTGACCGTTGGCAGCCCATCACCACATATACGTCTCAGGGTTTTATCACTTCGTTCACCGAAATGGTCAACGAGTTGCCCATTGAGAAGCCCGAAGGCTATACGCCCGATGAGGCGCAGAGCATCGAGCAGGAGCTCGCCGCCGCCTACGACAGCACGTATGGCTCGAGCGAGCAGCGCGCGGCTGCCGTTGCCCAGTTCAATGAAATCAAGCCGACGATTGTTGCCGTCATGAACGAGAGTTTTAGCGACCTTTCGTGCTTTGAGCAGCTCCAGGCGGCCGGGTACACCGGCCCCGCATTCTACAACTCGCTTCCCGACACACTTGTTCGCGGCACCATGCTCGCTTCGGTCACCGGTGGCGGAACGGCAAACTCCGAATTCGAATTTTTGACCGGAGCGACAACGGCCTTTGTCGGATTAGGCAAGATCCCCTATCAGCTGTATCAGATGAATGGCGTCAACAGCCTGGCAAAGGGCCTTAAAGAGCTTGGGTATACCGCTACCGCTATGCACCCGCAAAACCCCGTCAACTACCATCGAGATAAGATCTATCAGCAGCTGGGCTTTGGAGACTTTCTTTCAATCGGCGATTTCGAAGGTGCGCCCTGTTACCATGCCGGCGTATGCGACTACGCCACCTACGACAAGATACTCGACCTGCTTAGAACCGACGAAGCGCCGCAGTTCATCTTTGACGTCACGATGCAAAATCACGGCGGCTACGACTATGGCCCCGTTCCCGCCGCAGCGCTGCCAAACTATTGGGTCGAGGGAGCCAGCGAGGGCGCCAATAGCGCGCTCAACACCTATCTCACCTGCATCAACGCATCCGACCGGGACCTCGAGTACTTTATCAACGAGCTCCGCAATATCGGCAGACCGGTTGTTCTTGTCTTTTTTGGCGACCATCAGCCGAGCGCCGCAACGACTCTCAACGACGAGCTGTACCCTCAGGAAGATACGGCAAGCCACGCCTTCCGTGTCTATCAGTCAACCTATTTCGTCTGGGCTAACTATGAAATCGCCGGCAATACCGAGCTCAACGTCTACGACACCGTCGGGGCAAACGAGATTGCAGCCATTACCCTTAATAAGATCGGCGCCCCGCTCACCGACTATCAAAAGGCCCTGCTTGCAACAAGGTCAGATGTGCCCACCATCAATGTCGCCGGCTATCTCGGTGCCGACGGGCTGCGCTACAACTTGGAATCTGAAGACAGCCCATACACCTCGACGATCGACAAGCTGCAGCGCATGCAATACCTCGAGTTCGCCAGCAAAGTTCAGTAAGCCCGCCCATTCGCTTGGGCCCATCGTATTGCAAGCACGCTCGGCCCAAATGCATCGCAAATGACTCCCGCTCGCAAACGAGGGTACAATGACGCTCGTGTCACATCACGGGGCTCCGGCCCCAACATATACAAAGGAGTCATACATGGGTTGCGAGCACGCACAGGCCGCCGGCGGACAAACGTCGCCGTCGCAATTTGAGGAGAACACGCTGTCCGAGGTCAAACGCGTCATCGCCGTGCTTTCCGGCAAGGGCGGTGTCGGCAAGTCGTTTGTCACCGGTGCCATCGCCACCGAGCTTGCCCGTCACGGCCACAAGGTCGGCGTCCTCGATGCCGACATCACCGGTCCCTCTATCCCCAAGATGTTCGGCATGAGCGGACGCCACGTCCATGCCCTTGGCAACCTCATGCTGCCCGAAATCTCCGAGCACGGCGTCAAGGTCATGAGCTCCAACCTTCTGCTCCAAAACGAGACCGACCCCGTCCTTTGGCGCGGTCCGGTCATCGCAGGCGCCATTAGGCAGTTCTGGAGCGAGACCTCGTGGGGCCCCATCGACTACCTGCTGGTCGACATGCCTCCGGGAACAGGCGACGTCGCGCTCACCGTCTTCCAGTCGCTGCCCGTCGACGGCATCGTCATCGTCACGAGCCCGCAGGACCTGGTCTCGATGATCGTCGCCAAGGCGGTCAACATGGCCGAGAAGATGAACGTCCCCATTCTGGGCATCGTCGAGAACATGAGCTATATCGAGTGCCCCGACTGCGGCAAGAAGATCGAGGTCTTTGGCAAAAGCAAGCTCCCCGAGGTCGCAGAGCGCTATAACCTCGACATCTTGGGCACGCTTCCCATTAATCCGGCACTCGCCGAGGCCTGCGATAAGGGCGAGGTTGAGACCGCGCTGCCCGATGGCATGTTGCCCAAGGCAGTCTCTGCCGTCGAGGCTATTACCCCGCACGAGACCGACGAGGCCTAAGTGAACACGAGCGCCTTCTATGACGTCCTGGTAATCGGCGGCGGGGCTTCAGGCCTCGCCGCCGCCATTACGGCCGCACGTGCTGGCAAAAGCGTCTGCATCGTTGAGCGCGATGTCGCCTGCGGCCTAAAGCTCCTTGCGACCGGTAACGGCCGCTGCAACCTCTCCAACGAATCGATTGATCCTCAGCGGTATAACCACCCCGCATTCGTCGAATCTGTCATGGGCCCCCAACCCGAACAAGAGCTTATGGGTTTCTTCTCCTCGCTGGGCATCATGACAACCTCCGAGGAAGGCCGGCTATACCCGCGCTCCCTTCGCGCAGAATCGGTGCGCGACGCGCTTCTCAACGTTTGCGACCGCCTAGGTATTACCTTAATCTGCGGAGCCAACGTTGCCTCGGCGCACAAAGCTTCCGAAGGCTGGACACTCCAAATAGACCGTCCAGCGCGGGCGCTCAAGGCAAAAAAGCACGACGACCGAAAATCGGAGCTCCGCTCGCTTCGGAAAGCGCTCGCCGATGTCCCTCGCAAGAACGAGGCCCTGCAGGCACATGCCGTAATTATCGCCACGGGTGGCAACCCCACCGGTATCGCCGATACGTTTAGCCTCCCCCTCACTTCGCTGCGCCCCATCCTCTGCCCCGTATCGGCAACGGTCGTCGGCGATCGGGCGGCACTCAAGACGTTGGACGGCCTGCGCGTCCGCGCCCGCTTGACGCTCGCCCGCAATCATAATGAGCTCTGGCACGAAGACGGTGAAGTCCTGTTTCGAACCTTCGGTATCTCGGGCGTCGCTGTCTTCAACCTCTCCCGTCGTATCCAGCGCGGCGATACGATCCTGCTCGACGTTTTCCCCGACCTCTCCAAAGACGAGTTGCTCGATACGCTCAACCGGCGCGTTGAGCTGCTCGGCGGCTTTTCGCCCCGCGATCCCCGTTGGCTCGACGGCATGCTCGCCCCGCAACTCTCCCGCGTCGTCTGCACAGCGTTCGAGCAGTGCCATCCAGGCTCCAACGATATCATCCACCTGGTCTCGATCCTCAAGCATTTTAAGTTGCTCGTCGAAGGAACCGCCAAGGAGCGCTCGGCGCAGGTCACGCGTGGTGGCGTATCTGTCGAGAGCATCTCAACACCCAGTCTACGCGCGCGCAGCGTTGTCGACACCCCGCTTTACGTCTGCGGCGAAGCGCTCGACATCGACGCCGATTGCGGAGGCTTTAACCTTGCGTGGGCATGGCTCTCGGGCATTCGCGCTGCAAGCAGCCTGTAGCCGCGCAGTCTATAATCAAAAACGCATTCGGGCCGTCTGGGATACCGGACGGCCTCTTTCTTGCCTCTAAGGAGACCTCGATGATCGAAATCACCCAAGTCAACGCGTCGCTCGATGAAGCCGGCGATGAAAATGCCTGCCTCATTGTTGGCAAGCGAGTCGCCAAGCGCGTCCTACGTTGCAAGGACTCCGAGATCAAGTCCATCGAGCTCCACCGCAAGTCAATCGACGCTCGCAAAAAACGAGACGTCCATTTTATCCTGAGCTTTCGTGTTGAGCTGACTAGTCCCCACCTCGAGCGAGAAGCGGTCGACAGCGTCGCCGAGCGTGACCGCTCGCGCGTACGCGCGATAGAGGACGATGGGCCCTCATTCCCCTCCCCCGTCTCCGACGCACCTCAAGAATGCCCTGTCGTTGTCGGCGCCGGATGCGCTGGCCTTTTCGCTGCACTCACCCTTGCCGAAGCGGGTCTTAAGCCCTTGCTCATCGAGCGCGGCGACCCGGCATTTCGCCGCTCGCATGCGATCGACCTCTTTCTAAAGGAGCGCATCCTCGACCCCGAGAGTAATATCCAGTTTGGTCTGGGCGGCGCGGGGACCTTCTCGGACGGCAAGCTCAATACGGGAACAAAAAATCCCGCCCATCGCCTTATCCTCGAAACCTTCGTCGAGGCGGGTGCGCCCCGCGATATTCTGTGGGATGCCAAGCCGCACATTGGCTCCGACATCCTTCCCACGGTTGTCACCGCTATATCCCAGCGCATCGAGCAGCTCGGAGGTATCGTCCGTTATCGAACAAAGCTCGTCGACATTCACATCGACGCGTCTGGCGCCATCACCGGTATTGATGTCCAATCGTCCCAAGACGCCGCTTACGAGCCAATCGAGACAAAGCACCTCATCCTCGCCTGCGGGCATTCTGCTCGCGATATTTTTGAGCTCCTTAAGGACCACAACGTGGCCCTCGCACAAAAGACCTTTGCCATGGGCGTTCGCATCGAGCATCCGCAGCGCGACATCGACCGAGCCCAATATGGAGCCTTGGCGGGACATCCTGCCCTCGGAGCAGCCCCCTACAAGCTCGTCGCCCATCTTCCCAACGGCCGCAGCGTGTTCTCGTTTTGCATGTGCCCCGGCGGGCAGGTTGTCGCCGCCTCTTCCGAGCAGGGCCACCTGTGCGTCAACGGCGCCAGCCTCAATGCCCGCGACGGACGCAACGCAAACGCCGCCCTGCTCGTTAACGTCACGCCTGAGGACCTTCCCAACGATGACCCGCTCGCCGGCATCGAGCTCCAACGTGCCTGCGAGGCGGCCGCCTATCGCCTGGGCGGTTCCAACTGGAACGCACCGGCACAACTCGTCGGAGATTTCCTCGCAGAACGCGCCAGCAAGGCGCCCGGAAAGGTAAAGCCCACCTATCCGCTCGGTGTGACCTGGACGGCAATTGACGAAGCCCTGCCGCAGCATATCGTCGAGTCGCTCCGCCTGGGACTTCCCCTACTCGGAAAAAAGCTACGAGGTTACGACCGTCCCGATGCCGTTCTTACCGGCGTGGAGACTCGTTCGAGCTCACCGGTCACTGTCACCCGAGACCGAACGTGCCATGCCGTGTCGACCCCGGGCCTCTACCCTTGTGGTGAGGGAGCTGGATATGCCGGCGGCATCATGAGCGCGGCCACCGACGGCATTCGTTGTGCCGAAGCCCTGATCGCAGACCTCTAACGCACGAATTCCAGCGCGCAAAAGACATAGGCCCCGAGCTCCACAGGGAACTCGGGGCCTGTTCGCTATTTCTTAAACCGTGCACCCTGGCGTTTTCTGCCCGATGCGAACGTGGAACCCTTGCGGGCCTGCAAACGCAAGCGCTCGATCGTCTCGTCCTCAGACGCACCCTCGAGCATCGCCCGAATCTGAACGACGGCATCGCGCAGGCGCGCCGCCTCCTCAAAGTCCATGGCGGCAGAAGCGTTACGCATATCCTCTTCCATGGTTTCGACGATCCGCACAAGCTCGTCATGCGGCAGTTCTTCCAACTGCTCCGCAAGTGTCTGCTCGGGCGCCACCGTTTCCGGCACACCGCCCTCGCCCGACTCATCGGGCGTATAGAATGCGCCATGGCCAAGAGAGTCGCCCTTCGAGCGTCCTTTGGAGCCCACAGTTTTTTCGGCCTCGGCAATAAAACTTGAGATGTCGTTGATGGCCTTGCGCACTGTCTTGGGCACAATGCCATGTTCTTCGTTATATGCCATCTGAATCTCGCGACGGCGCTGCGTCTCCTCGATGGCCTCTTTCATCGAATCGGTCACAACGTCTGCATACATGATGACTTCACCATCGGCGTTACGGGCCGCACGGCCAATCGTCTGAATCAGCGAACGGCGGTTGCGCAAGAAGCCTTCCTTATCGGCATCGAGAATTGCCACCAGTGAGACCTCGGGGAGATCCAAGCCCTCGCGAAGCAGGTTGATGCCAACGAGAACATCGATCTTGCCCTCGCGCAGCGTTCGCAGGATCTCGACACGGTCCATTGTCGCCGTATCAGAATGCATGTAATTGACCTTAATGCCCGCATCAAGCAGATGGGCGGTCAGGTCCTCGGCCATGCGCTTGGTCAACGTGGTCACCAGCACGCGCTCCTTGCGGGCAACGCGCTCGCGAATCTCGTCCTCAAGATCGTCAATCTGACCGCGAACCGGACGCACGTCAATCTTGGGGTCGAGCAGGCCGGTCGGACGAATAATCTGCTCCACGTCGTTTTGGCTCACCCGCAGCTCGTAGTCGCCCGGCGGGGCCGAAACATAGATAAACTGGGGGATCCTTGCCTCAAACTCATCGAAACGAAGCGGGCGGTTATCGAGCGCCGAGGGCAGGCGAAAACCGTGTTCCACCAGCGTCACCTTACGCGAGCGGTCACCTTCGTGCATGCCGCGAATCTGCGGCACCGTCACATGGCTCTCATCGATGATGCAGAGCATATCCTTGGGAAAGTAATCGATTAGGGTAAACGGCGGCTCACCCGGCTTGCGACCGTCCAGATGACGCGAGTAGTTCTCGATGCCGTTGCAAAAGCCCATCGTCTCGAGCATCTCAAGATCATAATCGGTACGCTGCTGCAGACGCTGCGCCTCGAGCAACTTGTCGGTCGCCTTGAGCTCCGCCACGCGCTTCTCGCACTCTTCGCTGATCGATTTCAGAGCCGCCTTGACCTTCGGCTTCTCGGTCACGTAGTGCGATGCCGGCCATACGGGAATGGCCTCGTACTCACGAAGCATCTCACCGGTGACCTCATCGATCTCGGCAATCAGCTCGACCTCGTCGCCAAAGAACTCAAACCGCAACGGATGCTCGGCATAAGGCGGATACACGTCAACAACATCGCCGCGCACGCGGAACGTGCCACGTGCCAGGTCATAGTCATTGCGATCATATTGAATGTCGATAAGTGCATGGATAAAGTCATCGCGCTCGAGCGGCACCTTCTTGTCGACGTTTGGAGCCAGACCCGCATAGTCCTCAGGAGAGCCAATGCCATAGATACACGAGACCGATGCGACAACGATCACATCACGTCGAGAGAGCAGTGACGCGGTCGCCTGATGGCGCAGCATCTCGACCTCTTCGTTAATCGAGGAGTCTTTCTCGATATATGTATCGCTTTGCGGCACATACGCCTCGGGCTGATAGTAGTCGTAGTACGAGACGAAGTAGACCACAGCGTTGTTGGGAAAGAACTCTTTGAGCTCGCTCGCAAGCTGAGCAGCGAGCGTTTTATTGGGGGCCATGACCAGCGTCGGCTTTCCCAGGGCCTCAATAGTCTTTGCCATCGTGAAGGTCTTGCCCGAACCAGTCACGCCCAGCAAAACCTGATAGCGGTCTCCGTCCCTCACGCCCCGCACAAGTGACTCAATGGCCTTAGGCTGGGAACCAGCGGGCTCGTATGGAGACACGACCTTAAACGGCACATCAGCGCCCTCAACGCCAAAGCGCTTAAGTTCACCACCAACGCGTTCTACTTCAAATTCCGCCATGGATACTCCTAACTCGTACATCTGCAGTATACGCAGGCGGTGGGCTTAGTCCTATACGAACCGATCGGGATAGAGAGTCTTATATCGAACCCAGGCATTATTGACGCGAATCAGATAAGCCTGAGTTTCAGGGAAGGTAATCGCATTATGGAGTGACGTGTTCTGCTGCGCCCATCCGTCGACATTGCCCATACCGGCGTTATAGGCGGCGATGGCACTATCCGTCGACCCGTTGAAATAGGCGAGAAGATACGAGAGGTATGCGCAGCCAAACTCGATATTCGTAGCCGGATCGTTAAGATTGTCGACCGAATACTCCCCTCCGTCGACAAGGCCCTTGGCGATCATGTCCTGGGCAGTCTCGGGCATCAGCTGCATCAATCCCTGAGCACCCTGATTCGACTCGGCCTCGGGATCCCAATTCGATTCCGACTTAATGACAGCGCACACCAGATACGGATCCAGATTATGCAAAATACTGGATTGCTTTACATACGCCTCGTAGTCAATCGGATACAGCGGCTTAAAGAAAGCGGCAGGAGCACACGAGTAGACGAGCGAAATAAGGCCGAAGACGAACACAACGGCAAGTGGCGCCACGCGATACCACGTAAAGAAACGTGCCTTAGGCATCGGCCTCCTCCTTATCCGGAGTATCTATAAACCCGTGGCATGCAAGCCATGAGTCAAGCTGCTCAAAGAGCGAATTATCGGCTGCCGAATTATCAATCACCGTTGTAGCGAGATTGCACAGCGCAGATTCATCGGGCTGGCAAGCAGAACGGGCATCGAAATCAGATGGCTCCATGCCACGTTGAATAGCGCGCTCGCGACGAACTGACAAAGGGGCGCTAATGACCAGAATTTCATCAGCCAAGCCAAATGCATCCTCAAAACCAGTCGGAGCTGAAACCTCGACCACCGCAAAAGGATAACGGGGAGATGAAACCGTACAACAAACCGGATCGAGAATCCTAAGCGAAAGCTGTTCAATCAGAACGGGATGCACAATGCCATTGAGCCGTGCGACCGAATCAGGAGAAGCGAAAGCTCGAGAAGCGAGGATGCTGCGGCGAATGCCGCCCTCCTCATCCAAAATATCCCAGCCAAATTCTTCCGCGAGAGCATTGACGATATCAGAGCCCGGCACATACAGCGATTTTGCAAGCTCATCCAGATCGATAAGCATAGCGCCACGAGATTCGAAATAGCGGCAGGCAGTCGACTTACCCGAAGCAATATTGCCCAAGACAAATACGGTAAACATCAAGCCCTCCCTAACGCCAATGCGAGTAATTATCGCTCAAATACACTAGAAGGACTCAAAATACAGCCAAAGAGTAAGAGCGCATACGGGGGAGCTAGGTCCCAAAGCACAACGTGTATACAACGAAAAAAGGGGGAGGCCGCGAGGCCTCCCCCTTCCAAGTACA
>UROR01000017.1 GCA_900549535.1 uncultured Collinsella sp.
CCGCAAACAAAGAAGGCCACATAACGTGGCCTTCGACTTATATATGTTCAGCGGATACCCCCATGACAAGCCGTGCTCCAACAACAAGGCGTCTGTCCGGGCGGAGGTATGTAAGGTTCATCGCGAGTTCCGCACGCAAAGGAGGCCACTTAATGTGGCCTCCGTCTTGCGCAGGACTGTCCGAGCAGGCGATGTTGCCCCATACGCCCGCCCAGGTCCGCCGGGATTACGACAGTTTAACGATCGGTGCAAAGCCCTTCATCAGCTTTTTGGTCTGGCCGGTCTTTTCGAATTGAACCTCGATCATGTCTCCGACAACCGAGATGACAGTACCCGTGCCAAAGGTCTTGTGACTCACAGTATCGCCCGCGGCAAAGTCCTGCGATGCGCTGGCGCGATCGACCTTGCGCTCCACCGTCGGGGACACCTTGGACGACGGCTTTTTGGCTCGCGGCGCGCCCGAGCCAAAGGTCGAGGCAACACGGCCAGCGTCGGGCGAGACCCCACGATGGCGCTCGGTCCCATAGCTGCTGCCGCCAAAGAAGTCATCAAAGCTCGATCCGCCGCGCGAACCGGAACCGCCGGTCGAGCGCGTATGTGAGCCAAACACCTTGCCGCCATACATGTCCGAGCCCATACCCGAGCCAAACGTGCCGTGACGGTCGCCGCGCTTCTCCCAGCCCGTGCCCTCAAAACCGGCAGAACCGATGCCGCTAAACTCGATGTCCTCAAACGGAATCTCGTTGAGGAAGCGCGAGCGCGGGTTGGCAGAAGTCGAGCCGTAGGTGCGACGCTTGGCCGCATAGGTCAAGAACAGGCGCTTACGGGCGCGCGTGATGGCAACGTAGGCCAGGCGACGCTCCTCCTCGAGCTTGCCCGGGTCATCGCTGCCGCCAAAGTCGTGCACGTGCGGGAAGATGCCCTCCTCCATGCCGGCCACGAACACTGCCGGGAACTCCAGGCCCTTGGCGGAGTGGATGGTCATCATGGTGATGGCATGCGTCTCGCCGGCCAGGGAATCCAAGTCAGAGCGCAGGGCCAGCCACTCCATGAGTGCCGGCAGCGCTTTACAGGTGAGCGGGCCGTAGGTGCGCTCGATCTCGTCGGCATGTACGACACCCGCCGGCATCTCCGTCGGCGCGGCATACGCGTTGCCCGCGATGGCGGCGGCCAGGGCATCCTGCGGCGAGAGCGCCGGGGCGGCTAGGCTATCGAGCGGATTGGAACCTGCAGCATCGCGCGCGCCGACGAGTGCCTCAAACGAGGATGCCGGGGCGGACGGTCCCGGTTTGGGCGCGGGCGCGCTCACCACGACGGGCTCGGGCTCGGCGCCGGCAGGCACGTCGGCAACACCGGCTGCGCGCAGCTCTTCTAAGCTCTCGAGCGTGCCCTCGATATCCTCGTGCGTTTCCTCAAATTCGGCAGCGACGCCCAGAAATTCCTGGATATTCTCGGCACGGCTCTCGGACTCCATGGTGCCCTCGGCGCGAAACGCCTGCAGCAGGCCCGTCTTATCGACAATCATCTCGACAACGTCCTTGAGCTCGCCGTCCATGCGGCGACCCTCGCGCACCAGCGACACAAAGCTCGACAGGCCATTGCGCACCTTGGCGCTAAACATGCCCGTCTCGGCGCACGCGATCTCGCAGGCCTGGAAGAACGAACAGCGGTTGTCGCGCGCCAGCTGCTCGATCTTTTGGATCGAGGTTGAGCCGATGCCGCGGCGCGGTGTGTTAATGATGCGCTTGACGCTCATCTCGTCGGCCGGGTTCACGATCATCTTGAGGTAAGCCATGACGTCGCGGATCTCGGCACGGTCGAAGAATCGCGTGCCTCCCACGATCTTGTAGGGCACGCCCGCGCGCAGGAACATATCTTCGAGGATACGCGACTGGGCGTTGGTGCGATAGAACACGGCGATATCGTCATAGCTCGTGCCTTTGGCATGCAGTTTCTCGATCTCGCCGGCAATCCAGCGGCCCTCGTCGCGCTCGTCGCTCGCTTGGAAGGCCTGGATCTTCTCGCCATCGCCCTCGGCCGTAAACAGGCGCTTGTCCTTGCGCTGCGAGTTGTGGCGCACCACGGCATTGGCGGCGCTCAGGATGTGACCCGTGGAACGATAGTTCTGCTCCAGCTTGACGGTCTTGCAGTTTTTAAAGTCCTTCTCAAAGTCCAGGATGTTGGTGATGTCGGCGCCGCGCCAGCTGTAAATGGACTGGTCATCGTCGCCTACGACCATGAGGTTTTGGTACTTGGCGGCCAGCAGGTTAGCGATCTCGTACTGGACGTGGTTGGTGTCCTGGTACTCGTCGACGCTAATGTAGCGGAAGCGCTCCTGGTACTTTTCGAGCACCTCGGGGCGGGTGCGCAGCAGCTCAAGCGTGCGCACGAGCAGGTCGTCGAAGTCCATCGCATTGGCGGCGCGCAGGCGGCGCTCCAGCTCCAAGTAGACCTGCGCGGCCTTTTTATCGTTGGGGCTATCGGCGCTCTTGAGCATGTCCTCGGGGCCGATCATGGCGTTTTTGGCCGAGCTGATCTTGCTGCGGATCATGTTGATGGGGAACTGCTTTTGCTCGATGCCGAGCGCCTGCATAATGTCACGCACCATGCGCTTTGAGTCATCGTCATCGTAGATGGTGAACTGGCCGGTGTAGCCCAGCAGGTCGGCGTCCTCGCGCAGCATGCGCACGCACATGGCATGGAAGGTGCACACCCACATGCCACGGGTGCCGCTGGGAATGAGTGCCGCCAGACGCTCGCGCATCTCGGCCGCGGCCTTGTTGGTAAACGTGATGGCAAGAACCTGCCAAGGCTTAACACCCAGGTCGCCGAGCATGTGTGCGATGCGGAAGGTCAAGACGCGGGTCTTGCCCGAGCCGGCGCCGGCGAGCACCAGCAACGGGCCCTCGGTGGACAGGACCGCCTCGCGCTGGGCGGGATTAAGGCTGTCGATGTCGACGAGCGGCTTGGCGGGTTTGGGTGCCGGCGCGGGAGCGTCGTAGATGTCGAGCGGGACGAGCTCGGGCTCCGGCGCAGCAGGGGCGGTGTACGCATCGAGCGGCACGGGTTCCGGCGCGGGCGGCACGGGTACCGCGGCGTTCTTTTCCCAGGGCAAGGGCTGGGTCATGGGCGACTCCTCATCTGACGGACGGCGCGCCTGCGGGCGACGCCATAGTTTGAGCCGTACCAGTATACCGAGCCGCGCGGACACCGACGCAAATCACACCACGACTCCGCGCGCCACCGTCAGGCCCGCCCCAGCGGATTTGGTGCATTGGGGGGCCACCGATGTCATGGCAGCAGCGAGCGGCGGCCAGAGCGAACAAATTGGCATGAAAAGGGGGCGGCATAGACCTTTTGGTCATGCCACCCCCTTTGAATGACAAGTTGTCGCTCTGGTCGCCGCGCAGCGTCAACCAAGTTACAGGCCGAGCATAGGCTCCAGGACAAAGAAGTACGCGAGCACCACGATGCCCAGGATGATGCGGTAGACGCCGAAGCACTTGAAGTCGTGACGGCGCACGAAGCCCATAAGCCACTTGATGGCAATGAGCGACACCACAAAGGCGACGACGCAGCCCACGCCCAGGATGGCGATTTCGTTGGTGCCGAACGTGCCGCCCTTAATAAAGTACTTGACCAGCTTGAGCGCACTCGCGCCAAACATGACGGGAATGGCCAGGAAGAACGTAAACTTGGACGCCACCGAACGCGTGCAGCCCAAAAGCAGGCCGCCGATGATCGTGGAGCCGGAGCGCGATGTGCCCGGAATCAGCGAAAGCACCTGGAAGCAACCGATACCCAGCGCGGTCTTCCAGCTCAGATCCTCGAGCGTAGTGATGGAGCCAAAGTCCAAGCTATCGTCATCGTCTGCGGCGGCAGTCGCAGCGGGCGCGGCAAAATGCGCACCGGCGGGACGTCCGCCCGCCACCACAGCACGCGAACCAAACGAACCGGCAAGAGCAGCCTGGTCGCGCTTGTTCGCGCGCCAGTTCTCGATCACGATAAACAGCACGCCGTACACAATGAGCGCCAACGCCACGACGGGAGCATTGTAGAAATGCTCCTCCATCCAGTCGTTAAGCGGCAGACCGATCGCCGCGGCGGGAATGCAGCCGAGCACAATCTTGCCCCATAGCACCCAGGTGTCGCGACGGCCCTCCTTGCCCTTGCTGGGAGAAAACGGGTTGAGGTCGTAGAAGAACAAAACGCAGACGGCCAAAATGGCGCCAAGCTGAATCACGACCAGGAACATATTCCAGAACGTCTCGCTCACGTTCATCTTGACGAACTCGTCCACCAAGATCATGTGACCGGTCGACGAAACAGGCAGCCATTCGGTGATGCCCTCGACCAGGCCCATGAAGGCAGATTTTAGAAGCTCAATGATATCCAAAGGGACCCCCTCGTTAGACACCCGCCGGTAGATGTTCTGCGGACGATGCGGGCGAGGTCCCATTATCAACCGTTGGCGGCGCGACCGTGCCTACCCTTACCAAAAAACTCGCCCGTTCACAGAATTGCGAGCGGTCAAACCGAAATCCTTGGGTATAACTGCAACAAGATAAAGTGTCCGGCGGCCAACGCACCCGCGCCCGCCCGACGCACGAGCCCCGCGCCCGTGCGATAGACCAAGGAGGAAACCATGAACGAGGGCTACACCAAGGTATTTGTTTCACTCGACGGTACTGAGCAGCAGGATTTTGTGCTCGCACGCGCCATCAAGGTCGCCGCGAACAACGGCGCTAAGCTGATCATCGGCCACGTCATCGACTCCACCGCGCTCGAGAGCGCCGGTTCCTATCCGGTCGACCTGGTCAACGGCTTGGAGGAGGCCTTTAACAACTCCATCGCCAAGCAGCTCGAGGAGGCCAAGGCCAATCCCGATATTCCCGAGGTCGAGGTCATGATTCGCACCGGTCGCATTCGCGAGACGCTCAAGGACGAGATGCTCGACGTGGTCAAGCCCGATCTGGTACTCTGCGGCGCCCGCGGCCTGTCCTCGATTAAGTACGCGCTCTTGGGCTCGATTTCGACGTTCCTGCTGCGCAATACGGACTGCGACATCTTGGTCGTGAAGTAGGTTCCTTCCCGCCGGCGCAAGGCCTGCGGGGTTATCACGCCGACGTCCTCGCCGCTTCGCGGCTGCGGGATGTCGGCTTAGATAACCCCTCCCGGCCTTGCGCCTTCGTCACCATACTTCAGCGAGTTATCTGATGAAAGATGGCGTGCCGCCCCGGTTGGGGCGGCACGTTTTTGTTATGGGGCGGCACGTTTTTGTTATAAGGCGATCCTGCTTAGACGAGCTTGCACTTCTGGAATGATCTTCTCGAACATTACCTCCGCCTCGGAAAAACCCTCTTCTTTGAGACCGCGCGCGGCATCTCTTAGCGCGTCTGGAACCTCATTGCAGGTATCAGCAATCATTCCGGCAACAATTCCCCCGGGCAAACCCGCCCCAATCATTTGGCTCATCACCGACCCGCGCGTTACGTCGTCAATCTTGCGGCTCCCACCAAACGAGACGCCCATCTCACGAACGAGGCTGGGATAAACCGTTGTACACAGCACGTCGTAGAGCGGCGCCAACCTCACCTGCTTCCAACTTTCGTCCCATACGAGCGACCAGTTCTTTAGATGGTTATCGCAGTTACCTACGGCATAGTCGAACAGCTGGTTATAGCCGACAAGGAACCTGTCCTCCATTTGATTCGTCGACGCCCTTCGCACCGCATCGACGATAAGCCCCAGGTAATTGACGCCCGTCGGCTCATATTTAAGCTCACGCGAGATGCCCTTGGCCTGACAAACATCTTCCTGGTGCAAACGGTATGGGATTGGCAATCCGTCAACCGAGCATCCAGCATCAGGCGTTACTCGGTCAAATCGCCTCACGGCGATAATTGGCTCGGCATCCTCAACTCGGATAAGAAAACACTCTTCGGCCGACAGGTC
Source organism: uncultured Collinsella sp. (assembly GCA_900549535.1). Taxonomy (GTDB): domain Bacteria; phylum Actinomycetota; class Coriobacteriia; order Coriobacteriales; family Coriobacteriaceae; genus Collinsella. The sequence continues at coordinate 5,956 of UROR01000017.1, forward strand.
CATCAGAGAGGCGGCTCTCACGCACATCGCTTCACACACCGTCTCGCCCGGGAACGTTTTCGACCCCGCTTTGAGAATGTGCGTAGATGGGGCCGCTCCATGAGGCAGGTACCATCCGCCACATGGGTCATCGCCCGTATGGTAGAGACCGACCTTCGCCTGAGCACCTGCAAGGGAAATTCGACTCTCTAGCGCTAAATCAAAAGCAACCTCCGCCGGCGCGTATGCCAGCCCGCTTAGCTGTTCCTCACCTATCTCTTCATAGCCCATTTCGAGACTGTCGGCCGAAGGCTCTCGCGTCAAAACCAGAGCGCCGACAGGTTCATCGCGGACTAAATCGAGCACCTTAAAGTAATCTCCGCGTTCCGCTCGCGCCCTTTTCTCAAGGTCCCTGTTGAGCTGCCCCTCCGGAATGATGCCAGAGAAAAAGGAACCCGTTGCGTCCGGACTAAATGTCTCGGCCGACAACGGCAGCGAGGTCGAAATCGGGGCCGCATCACCGCTCTGGAGATATTTGGGGCTATAGGTGAATATCGGAAGCCCCGCGTTTTCCTCCAATATGCCAACCAGCTGGTAAGACCCATTAAACTCACGGTGAACGAACAGCGTGCCATCCATTATTTCCCCCTCACCTTCAGAATAAAATCAATATCCACGATGGAGGCGTAATCGAAAATGACACCAATTTCGACCGTTGTCCGCCCCCGCTCGATATCACCAATCACACGAAGGCTGCGGCCCGTCATAGTCGCGACGTCACGTTGGGTCAAGCCGAGCTCACGCCTCCTGAGCCTAAGGGCCTTCCCTATCTCGGCGGGATCGAAAACCGTGCGCTCCGAGAAAGCGACTTCCGACGGTTTGAGCTTGATGCGCCCATCCAGCTTTTTAATCGTTGTCACCGTTCTCATGACGCCTCCAGCTATATTCCTGTTCGTGAACATAGTATAAACCTGTAGCACTATGTTCATGTACGGGAATATAGCGTTGACTACATTAGCAATGTTCCCGTTCAGGAATATAGCTGCCAAAAAGCCTGATTTCTTCTTAAATGGGAAAATCCTGAACGGCTACGCCATACGGGCTAACTACTCAAAGTATTGGAACTTGTTGGTTGAGAAGGCGAATGTGACGACGAAGCCTTCGTTGGGCTCGGACGATGCGGTGACGTCGATGCCCATCTTGGAGCACAGACGCGCCACCAGGTAGAGGCCGATGCCCGTTGCGCGCTTGGTGGTGCGGCCGTTGTCGCCGGTAAAACCCTTCTCGAACACGCGCGGCAGGTCTGCCGCACACACGCCGCAGCCGTTGTCCGCGACGGTAAGCTCGATGCGCTCGCTTGCCAGGCCCTCGTCCAGCAACGCGCCCGAAAACATGATCTTCGCGCCGTCCTCACGCGCGTATTTAATGCTGTTCTGAATGAGCTGGCCCAGAATAAACTCGAGCCACTTCTCGTCGGTAAAGACCTCGAAGTCGAGGTTCTCGCACACCGGAGCCACGTGCGCCGCGATGAGCTCGCGCGCGTTGGCTTTAATCGCGCCCGTCACCAAGGTCTTGAGATCCCAGCGGCGAATCAGGTAGTCACGCTCCACGACTTCCGAGCGCGCATAGTACAGCGCCTGGTCGATATAGCGCTCCACGCGAGCCAACTCACGGCCCAGGTCATCCACGCGCGACAGGTCGTCTTCGCTGCCGTCCAGGTTTTCCAAAATCAGGTGAGCCGCCGCCAGAGGCAGCTTGGCCTCGTGGACCCAGCTCTCGATATAGTCGCGATAATCATCGGTCTGGCGCCGGCCTTCGGCAACCTCGTCGCAGGCAGCTTTGCCCACCCGGCGCAAGACCTCGTACTCAAGCTCGCCCTCGGCATAGGTCGGGCATTGCACCATCTCCTGCACCCATGCGGGACTCTCGAGTTCCTCTGCCGCGCGCTCCAACTGACGCAGAAAACGGCGACGGCGAGCGTACTCGATCACGATGCCGAGCATACCGAAAATAAAGGACACGCCAACCGCCACGACCACGATAGAAACGGGTGCGCCGGCGACCGTCAGCACAAAGCAGCTCAGCAGCACGCCGCAGGTCCACACGGCGACGGGAAGCAGCGCATCTTTAAAGAACTTGCCAAACGACATAGCCGGCCCCTAGACCGAATAGCCTTGGCCGCGGTGCGTCGTCAAATACCCCTTGATGCCGATTTTTTCGAGCGTGGTGCGCAGGCGGTTGATGTTGACGGTAAGCGTGTTGTCGTCCACGAAGGCGTCGGAGTCCCACAGGTCCTGCATGATGGCCGGACGCGAGACGATCTTGCCCGCGCGACCCAAGAGCAGCGAAAGGATACGCAGCTCGTTTTTGGTGAGCTCGGTACTGTCGCCGGTTGCCGTATTGGTGACCATGGAGCGGGCGAGGTCGAGCTCCAATCCCTTGTGGACGAGCGTGCTGCGCTCGCCTGCCGCCGCGGTGCGACGCAGCAAGGCATTGATGCGCGCCACGAGCACACGGGCGCTGTAGGGCTTGGGAACAAAGTCGTCCGCGCCGAGCGTCATGGCCATGACCTCGTCGATCTCGGTCGTGCGCGACGTGAGGACGATGATGGGGACCTCGGATTCGCGGCGAACCTCGTGGCAGATATGCTGGCCGTCCTTGACGGGAAGCGTGAGGTCGAGCAGCACCAGGTCGGGCGCGGCGGCGAGAATATCGCGCGAGACATGCTCAAACGATTCGCAGGCCTCGACCTCAAAACCGGCACGCGCCAAAATGTCGGCGAGCTCGCGACGGATGGGCTCGTCGTCCTCAACGATATAGATCAGCGCCATGGATTCCGCTCCCCTCTTGGTTGTCTTGCCACCATTATGGCCGCGAAACTGCAGGTGTGCACCGCGCGCGGTACCAAGGTGACAGAACTGTTCGCGAGCGGGGGCGTTTTGTCCGCCTCGCACTCGCAGCGGTGGCGGGGACCAAAATGATTCTTAATCCCCGTCCCAGAAAAATCATTTAGCGGCGGGCACGGAGCTTTTCGTAGCCTTCGGCGAAGAAGGCGACCGTGGCGGCGTCGGCCTCGGCGGCGTCCGTCTCGGTTGCGGGGACCACGCCGTGCTCGTCGCTCACTAGGAACAGCGCGCCCTTAAGCTGCGCGGGAATATCTACGCGCGTGACCGAGATGCCCTTGGTCTGGGCCAGCTGTTCGATGAGCGTCGCCGTGCCGCACAGGCACTCGTCCGCCGGCGCCACAAAGGCAAGCTCGCCGTTGTTGACGGCAGCGAGCAGCTCGGGCGCCACGCCGGTCTCGTCGGCCTCGGAGCGAGCCTCGGCAGAACGGGCACGCAGCGCCTTGGCCGACGTGTCGGCCAGCGGCTCGTACTCCCCCACCGTCATGGCGGCGTTGCCGTTGATATCGATCACCAGCATGAGCACGCCGTCGCGGGCGGTGTAGTCGCCCTCGGCAAGTGACCACTCAACGTGCTGCTTGGCCCAGCTGAGCATGTTATGGGTAAGCGGCTCACCCTGCACCAGGCGCTCAGACAGCGCGCGGATGTGACGGTTGAGCATGGGCACCTTTTTGTTGGACATGCGCCAACGGCAGATGAGCACGGGCTTGTCGAGCGTGAACTTCTCGACCGCCTCCTGATTGGCGCAAAAGTCCTCGTACGCACGCTGATCCTCGGCATTACCAAACAGTTCGGCATCATCAATCTGGGGCATGGTTGTACCTTTCGTGTTAGTCATTCCGTCCTCTTATACCAAAAAGACGGCCCTCCAAACGGAGCAGCCGTCTTTTGCAGAGATTATTTTGTCCCAGGGCGAAACTTAGTGGCGGAAGTGGCGAGCGCCCGTGAACACCATAGCAATATTGTGCTCGTTGCAGGCCTGGATGCTCTCGTCGTCGCGCTTGGAGCCGCCGGGCTGGATGATGCAGGTCACGCCGTGCGCCGCAAGCACGTCCACGTTGTCGCGGAACGGGAAGAACGCGTCGCTTGCGCAGGCAAAGCCGCCCTTCTCCACGCCCTCGCGCTCGCAGAAATCCTCGGCACGCTCGCAGGCCAGCAGCGCGGAATCCACGCGGTTGGGCTGACCAGGGCCCATGCCAATGCCGGCCTTGCCCTTGGAGACCAGGATGGCGTTGGACTTAACGCCCTTGCAGACCTTCCAGGCAAACTCGAGCTCGGCCATCTCGGCGTCGGTGGGCTTGCGGTCGGTGGGGAACGTAAAGGTCGCGGGATCCTCGGTCACATGGTCGACTTCCTGCACCAGCATGCCGCCGTCGACGGAGCGCAGCTCCACCTGGGCGCCGTGGTCCACGCCGCCGGTAGCCAGCACGCGCAGGTTGGGGCGCTTAGCCATGCGCTCGAGCGCCTCATCGGTGTAGCTCGGGGCGATGATGACCTCAACGAACTGCTTGTTCTGATCGGCGAAGTGCTCAACCAGCTCAAAGGGAACCTCGCGGTTGCAGGCGATGATGCCGCCAAAGGCGCTCTTGGGATCGCAGGCGAAGGCGCGATCGTAAGCGGCCGTGATGTCCTCGGCAACGGCAGAACCGCAGGGGTTCTGGTGCTTGAGGATCACGCAGGCCGGCTCGTCGAACTCGCGGACCAGGTTCCAGGCGGCGTCGGCGTCCAGATAGTTGTTGTAGCTGAGCGGCTTGCCCTGGATCTGCTCGGAGCCCACAAGCGGGAACTGAGAGCTCGCGGTGTTCTCGCAGCCCTCGGCAAAGCGATAGACCGTGGCCTTCTGCTGCGGGTTCTCGCCATAGCGCAGGTCGTCGACCTTCTCCAGCGAAATTTCGAGCTTGGCAGAGGTATCCGCCACGTCGCTTGCCTGGGCGGCAAGCCAACGGGAGATAGCCGTGTCGTAGGCAGCGGTGGTCTGGTAGACCTTCACCTGCAGACGGCGACGGGTGGAAAGCGTGGTGCAACCGCCGGTCTCGTGCATCTCGGCCAGGACGGCATCGTAGTCGGCCGGGTCGGAGATGACGGTGACGCTCGCGGCGTTCTTGGCGGCAGAGCGCAACATGGAGGGACCGCCGATGTCGATGTGCTCGATGGCGTCCGCAAAGGTGACCTCGGGGTTGGCGACGGTCTTCTCGAACTCGTACAGGTTGACGACGACCAGGTCGATCAGCTTAATGCCGTGCTGAGCGGCCTCCTGCATGTGCTGCTCGGAATCGCGGCGGGCCAGCAGCGCGCCGTGAACCTTGGGGTGCAGGGTCTTAACGCGGCCGTCCATCATCTCGGGATAGCCCGTGAACTCCTCGATGGGGGTTACGGGAACGCCCGCGTCCTCGATGGCACGAGCCGTGCCACCCGTAGAGATGATCTCGACGCCAAAGTCATCGACCAGCGTCCGTGCGAAATCGACGACGCCCGTCTTATCGGTAACCGAGATCAACGCGCGTGCGATCTTCACATCAGATCCCATGCAGTCCTCCTGTCTGGTACGCCGCCGTGCTCTGTGAGTCGGTGATACGTCGATCTGCAGCGCTCGCGCAGCGGCATTGAAAATACTGATTCAATGTAGCGCATCGAGCGCATCGATGCACCCCGCAACGGGCGCATGTGCAGAAAAAGTTTGCGAGCAGAGGGGATGGGCACGGCACCGGGCACGGTGAGTTCATGGAACACAGGGGCACCATAATTAGATGCCAATAGCGTGGTAGAACTGTGCTCGATATGCATCCGCAAAAGAAAGAGGCACCATGGTCTCGCGGGTTCTCTACCGACCGTTTGATACCGAAGACTTCGACGCCATCGCGCTGATTCTGCAGCAGCTTTGGCATAACAATTCGGATAACGATGAGTACAACCGCCTTGAGGCCGCGTGCGACCTCGCCTATTGCCTTTCGTCCTCGACGTTTTCGCAGGTTGCGGTGATTGACGGCGAGGCGCGCGGCATTGCGCTTGCACGCGCAGAACAGAGCTCCGGCGTCACCGTTAAAGAACATTGGATGGATACCGAACGCGCGCTGCTATCGCAGATGCGTGAGCTGGAGCCTGATGCCTGCGCCGAGTATCTCTCGTTTGTGCGCGCCACCATTCGAACCAACAACCGCCTGCTCGAAAGCAGCCCGTTGCCCCACGACAACGAGGTCACGCTGCTTGCCGTCGATCCCGATGTCCACGGCCTGGGTGTAGGCTCAGTGTTGCTCGATGCCGCGGTCTCGTACCTGTCCTCGCGCGGGGCGACAAGGGCGCACCTGTACACCGACTCCAACTGCTCGTGGAAGTTCTACGAGTTGCACGGCTTTAAGCGCACGGCCACGCACCGCGCCAACCGCGAAGAGCGTCGTCACGACATGCCGCGCGAAAGCTTTCTCTACGAACTCGACCTAACAGCCTAGCCCAAGCAGCCACACCTAGTCATTTAAGTCTGTCCCCAATGAGTAGCCTTGGTGATCTGCAAATAGCCTTGGTCAAAATACATCAAATATGAGTACTGTTACCTTTTTAGTAGCAGCGATTCAGGGCATTTTTGATGCTTATAGGCATGACGACCAGCTGCACGAGCTGACGTAACTCCCCAAATGTTCAATAAAATGGGCTCCTAACGAGAAGTACTCTCATTAGGAGCCCATTATTATGTGCAAACATATGTGACCAACGCAGCAACAGTATTCATATTTGGCATTTTTTGTCCACTGCCCCTTGCGCGAAGGTCCTCAGCGGAAAGTTTGACCCGTTTCGATGCACAAAAATGGGATGAATCTTCCCTGGCAACCGCCCAGAAAGATCCACCCCAAAGCAAGCGCTCGCTAGAACGTTCCGCCGCCGCCTCCGCCGACGCCGCCACCGCCGCCACCGGAAAAGCCGCCGCCGCTGCCGCCGCTCGAGCTATCGGAACTCGAAGCCAGCTCGCGGATGGTCTCGTGGTACACATCGTTGAACGAATCGAGCGGGGACTCGTTGCCGTAGTGATGGTAATACCACCAGTAGCAGGGGTAGTTGTCGTAGAAATCGTCGCTGTTGCGCAGGTCCGCAGGCACGGCCTCGGCCAGCTGTCGCAGCACTTCTTTCGAAACGCCCAGGGCAACGCCCATCACCAGCAGTTTGTTCCACAAGATCAGGTCGCTGGGAATGGCCTCCTTCAGGCGCGTAAAGTCCTCAAGCCAATGCTTGAGCGCCTTGCAGCGAGCCGCCACCTCGGCGCCCTCCGGCGTGTAGCGGCGGAAGGTGCAGCTCAGGACAAAGCCCACGATCGTGACGGGGATCGAGATCATAGCGGCACCGACGTTGGCGTCCGCAAAGTCGGTATAGATCAGAGAGCCCAGAATGCCAAAGACGATGATGATACCGATAACCAAGCCGGCAACCAGGGCGATGGTGCCGTCCGATGCAATAAGCTCGCGCGCCTCCAGCTTGCCCTTAACTGCGCTCTGATAGTCCTCGAGCTTGTCGCCAACAGATGTGGTGCGCTCGCTAGCGTACTCCTCCAGCTCGCTAAACGTGCGCGAACGGACTCCGTCCTTATCGGGCTTAACGCCGGCGAAGAAGACCTTGAGCACATCGCGATCGATGCCGTCCTTCTTGGCAGCCTTCCAGGCCTCGTCGGTCACTGTGATGCGATACGTCTGCTCCTCTTTTTCGCGACGGAGCAGACCCTTCTTCTTGGTCTCGGTCGCTTCTTCCAGCTTGATCACGCGGTCGTCGGTGAGCTTCATAAGCGTGGCGATATATGCCTGATCGGGCACGTCGTTCCAGCTCATGAGAGCTGCAAGCACAGCGGGATGGTCGGCCGAGGGCACATCGCGGAAGTACTCGTCCTGGAAGAGCGGCTTGGGCTTGGGCCTGCGCAGCTTAAGCATCACGATCACACCGGTATAGGCAACCGCCACGACAACACACACCACGGCAATCGTGCCGGCAACCGCACGCGCGTGCTCACGGCGAGCGTTGGCCTCGTCGGCCCATTCCTTCTCTTCGCTCAGGATCGTCGACATGCGCTTTTCGCCCGAGACGGCAAGCTGCGGCACCCAGTCGCTGGGGAAGGCGATGCGTGCCTCGGCGAATTCGCCCTCATGCACGCAGGGAATGGTATAGGTGACCATGGGCTCGTCCTCATCGAGCGACACGTCGCCCGTCAACGGGCCGTGGCCCCATGCGCGGAAGTTATCGCCCTTGACGGCCGCCGTCCCGGCAGCGGCATTTGCGAAGTACACTTCCATCTCGACGTCATCGGAATCCGCAGACCAGCCGTCACCCACGAACTTCCAGTAGAGCTCGGCGGTATCGGCCCAGTTCATGACTGCACCGGTCATGGTATAGCTCACGTAATAGGTCGCGCTGTCGCCGCTCTCGTGAGGGCTGAATACCTTAATCTTTACGCCGTCGCCAGTCTGCTCGACCGTGTAGACGCCAGAGTCACCCTTGTTCGCGCTATCGACTTTGTTAAACGCGGTGTCCTCTTCCTCGACACTCAGCACGTCGACGCCCGCCGAGCCACCCTGCTGGTTGGTGCCCGCATTAATCTCCCAAAACACGCCGTTGATGTCGTCATCGAAATCAAACTGGCGCCCCTCGACAACGGTCAGCGATCCGTCGGCCTCGACCGTGGCGCCGATATAGGTTTGGATCATGGAGTAGCCGTCAGCGTGCGCGGCGACAGGCAGCAGCAACAACGCAAGCGCGACGAACGCACAAACGGAAGCGAATCGCGCAAACAGGTGGCGCTGCCGACTGACTTTGGCGGCGAGGGTGTTCATGAGCACATCCTTTATCTGTGGTACCAACAGCGTTATTGTCCCACGTTTGCGAGCGTACGACACGACCGTCTAGGCAAGCGGGGCGTCAATTGGGACAAAAGTCACTCCCTCCGCCAGCAGCTAGTCATTGGGGACGTTCTTAAACGACTAGTCGTTTGGGACGCTCTTTGGCCGAGTCCCGCGCCAGCAATAGATACCACTTCACAGCTCCGTCACAGGTGTAGCGGCTTTGTGTGGGCGCGGCATACGCTGATTGAGCCGCCAGCCGAGGGGCATAAAGCAATTGAGCGAAAACGGTTTGCCCCTTTGCCGTTCGCTCGAGGATCATGTCCCCCTTTTCCGCGGAACCCCCGGCAGTTGCGAAGAGCTGCCGGGGGTTCTGTCGTCTAAGGCGCCGAACTGATGGACAGGAATCAAAGCACCGAGCCTGCGGCCCGCCATACGCAATGCGGGTCCTCGACAACTTGCGGACCACAGTGGCGCCTCCCCACCGCGCCCCGCGCTATACTCGTCCGCATGGATATCAACGCACGCAACATAGCAACGCCCGCCGCGGACGCGCCCACGGCACAGCCCGCCTCCGTTCCCGCGCCCGTCGTGGGCCGCTTTGCCCCGTCGCCCTCGGGCCGCATGCACCTGGGCAACGTGTTCAGCTGCCTATGCGCGTGGCTTTCGGCCCGCGGCCAGGGCGGCAGTATCGTGTTACGCATTGAGGACCTGGACGATCGCTGCAAGCGCCCCGAACTTGCCGCCCAATTGATTGACGACCTGGCCTGGCTGGGGCTGGAGTGGGACGAAGGCCCCTACTACCAGCACGACCGCCTAGACCTGTACGAGAGCGCCTTGCGCCGGCTGAAAGACGCCGGCCTCACCTATCCCTGCTTTTGCACACGCGCCGAGCTCCACGCCGCGAGTGCACCGCACGCGAGCGACGGCACGCCCATCTACCGCGGTGCCTGCCGAGGCCTTTCTGCCGAGGAGGTTACCCGCCGCAGTGCCCTGCGCGCCCCGGCCACGCGCCTGCGCGTGCCCACCGTCGACGACCTCGCAGACGATGTGGTCGAATTCGTGGACCGCACGTACGGCGCCCAATGCGAAGCGCTCGCCACCGAATGCGGCGACTTTTTGGTGCGCCGCAGCGACGGCGTGTTTGCCTATCAGCTGGCCGTGGTGGTCGATGACGCCGCCATGGGTGTTACCGAGGTCGTACGCGGATGCGACCTGCTTGGCTCCACGCCGCGCCAGATCTATCTGCAGCGTCTGCTGGGACTTCCCACGCCGCACTACGCACATATTCCGCTGCTCATGTCGCCGGACGGCCGCCGCCTTTCCAAGCGTGACCGCGATCTGGACCTGGGCGAGCTCCGCACCCGCTTTGGCACACCCGAGGCACTGCTGGGCTGGCTCGCCGGGCAAACAGGCATCGCGCCGGACACCACGCCGCGCTCTGCCAAGCAGCTGGTCGAGCACTTTAGCTGGGATGTTATCCGCGCGCACCGGGAAAACATCACCGTAACGGTCGAGTAGCCAGCCACCCCGCCCCTACGCAGCATCCCAGGGCTGGAGTTCGTCGCCCAGGCGAACGATGCAGTCGTAGAGCACGGTGTGACGCTCGGCCGGGTTGGCGTCGCGATGAAAATGGCCGTAGTACCAGCGCTTGTAGTCCAAGCGGTCTTCCAGCTCGTCGAAAAACGCCGTAAGTCGATCAACGCCGGGGCAATCCCAGCCGGGCGCCGGATAGAGCGTGGGCGAAAGCATGTGCGTAGAGCAGGTGTGGGTGATCACGTAGTCGACCTTCCAGCCCACGCTGTCGAGCTTTGTCCGCGCCTCATCAAAGTTGTGCTCGTCCGGCAGCTCCTGCGGCCACCAGCTGGAATATGGAATGCGATATTCCTTGTCCACGCTCGTGGCGCCGCCCATGGTAAAGATCGTTGAGCCATCGAGCTCAAAAATCTCGCCGCGCGCCAGGCGCCGTATAGGAGAGGTATCCGACAGGCGCTGCGTCAGCCCACCGTGCCACAACTCCATGGGTCGCTCCGCCCAGCGATCGAAACGTTCGTGGTTGCCGTCGACGAACAGCACGGTATAGGGGCGCGATTCCAACCAGGCGATATCGGCACATTCCTCGGCAGAGAAATCCCACGGAAAGCCAAAGTCGCCCGCGATGATGAGATAGTCGTCACTTGTCAGACCATCCCCAAGATCCCAGTCGCGCAGCTTTTGCATGTCGACGCCGCCGTGAATATCGCCCGTCACATAGACCGCCATCGGATTACACTTCCCTGTAAGTCGCTAGCCCACATTCTGCACGATCACTAAGCCAACCGTTCCAGCTCTTCCATCCCTTAGGGCTTACCCCTCGTTCTTCCATCCAAACGGGTCGAGCACCCAAAAAACCAGATCGAGCACGCCGCCGGTCATCATGGCGCCGGCAAGGGCCATGCAAACGTGCAGAGAACTGGCACTTCGGAGCACGTCGAATGGCCCCAGAACAGCCAGCAGCGCGACCGCTGCGCCGGCTACGCACAGCGCAAGGCACGGCCCCGCGTCCTTGACGCACTTCTTTGCGAGATGCTTGGTGTTGTCACTCATCGATATCGAACTCCTTAGAGGGTCGTTGCTTGAATTCGCGCCGCCGCGGCAGAGCAGAGCGGCAGGGTAAGTGTCACATGCCGCGCGGACACAAATGCCTATTGCCGTCACTTACCTACCGTTCACAATAAGCAGTCTGATTTATTTCCACGAAGATCTTGATCTCTTCCTCGGTCAGTGAGATTCTTCGATCAAGCTTCCTGGATAGGGGCTGGAAGATGAGACGGATGTCTCTAGGCACAACACCATAACGCCCGATCACCGTTATGGCTTTCGTCTAGAGCTGGGAGACCAGCTTTTTTGTTAGCGATGCTCCCTTTCAATCTCCGGCACTCCAAGAGCGCAGGCCTGTTGTTTTGACTACTTTAGACGAAAGGGTTTCGCTATGAGCACCGACATTATTGTTCGCTTTACCGACAGCTACGAGCAAAAAGTTGGAGACATTAAAAAGATCGTCGGGCTGATGTCCCCCAAATCCATTATCAAAATTATCGACACGCTCGATCTCGATGCCAACCCCCGCAATTCCCGTTTGGGCTCAGTGACCGATGCTATTCAGGCATCCATTCGCGCTGATGAGCTTTCTCACACGCAAAAGCTCTTCCCTTTTAAATCAAAGGGAATTCTGCTTGCGTCCTCGAGCTACGAGCCCCTTGATCGCGGGCGTTATCGTCTAAGCTTTGCTTCTCACGACGAAGTTGAGGGAATTCTTGACGGCGGCCACAACACACTCGCAATCGGCAGCTACATTCTCAGCGAAGCCGAACATGCACTTGGCAATCGACCTCCCAAAAAGAACGAAGTCACAATCTGGGATTCATTCAAGCAAACATGGATGAACCGCCGAACCGATATTGAAGAGTATCTATCACTTCTCCGTGAAGAAAAAGCAGCCCTCAAAGCGAAAGGCATAAGCACTCTAGACTTCTCGATTCCTGTCGAATTGCTCGTTCCAACCAACCCAAACGATGCGCTCTGCGTTGAGAACTTCCGCACCTCACTTTTGGAAATCTGCGACGCTCGCAACAATAACGCTCAACTCACACAAGGCACCAAGGGCAACCAGGAAGGTCTTTTCGATTCCTTTAAGGCTCTTTATGCCGAAAAATATCCTGAATTTGCAGCCAAAATCAGCTGGAAAACCAACGACGGCAACCCCATTGAATCCAGAAAGCTTGTCGCACTCTCTTGGATCCCGCTATCGCTCATCTCGAGTAACGTCACCTCTGGCGACATCGAAGCGCCACAACTTCCCCTAGTCTATAGCGGCAAGGAGAAGTGCCAGGAAAAGTTCTTGCAGCTTATGAGGGATGACCGAGTAAGCAAAGCTGCTGGTTCAGCGCGCCGCGAACTCAAGAATCCGCAAGTTCTTAGCGCGCTCAAAGTGGCTACGGACCTTCCCGGTCTATACGATGAAATCTATTCGCGTTTCCCCAAGCACTACAACAAAACAGGAAGCTACGGAAAAATCGGCGCCGTTAAGAGCCTTAAGAATAGTCGCAATGAATACAAAACTCCCTTCTTTGAAAAGGCAACGGACAATCCTGTTCCTGATGGCTTTATCTACCCCCTAGTCTGTGGCCTCCGCGCATTGATGGAAGCAGATGATCAAGGGAAGGTGTATTGGAAAACTGATCCTCACAAGTTCCTCGATAGCCCAGCATTTGAAAATGTCGTTGCTCAGTACAGCGGTGTCATCCAGCAATCTGACTACGATCCGCAAAAGGTCGGCAAGGGCGCTATGAGCTACACCGCAGTTGAAAACTCGATGAAGCTCGCAGTTCTTATGGGCTAGCGGATACTAAGGCAAAGCATCGGCGCGCAAGGACGTCATTTATGCCCGGCGCACTTGCGCGCTTATTATTAAGCTGGCTATGTAAAACTCCGGTATAGAAATGAACTATTGTCGTTCTTTATCGACCAGTAGTTGGCAAAACTCCCCTACGTCCATCAGCCAGCTTTGCTGTTCGGCCGTATATGAACCAAATACAGGACGAGGCACAACCAGTTGGAGACTATGCCTGCGCATCGAGTCCGTGTACTCAGTGCTCACCGCCACATCAAGTGTAATCAAATGCTTATTTTCAATTCTATCCGCTTCTTCCAACACTTGGCGCCAGCGCTCTTTAACGGTCGTTTTTGCGCCAAGCATGGTCAGCTTCTCGGCAGGATACAAAGGATTTCTATAAGCCTCAATCGACGGCATAATGAAATCTGGCTTTGATTTGCCCTCAGTATACGGCTGAGCGGAATAACTTATGCCCCATCCCTTAAACAGGTACTCAAGTTGATGCTCGAAAGCAATTCCCGCGCGCGATTTTCTCCGCTGGAAAGCTGACATCGTGGTCCGTAACACTCCATCAACATCGAGATCGCCTCTTAGATAGGGAGCCAAATCGCGCTCAAGCAGATGCCTCTCGAATACCTTAAAGAGAATCTCTTCTCGCTCATAGCAGTCAAGAAGGCACTTGTCGGGGTTGCCCCTCCAATCAAGCACTCCCAAAGTCGAGATGGAATACCTCGTGAATTCAATCCCTTTGGGAAAAGAATCACCGAACTTTTCGACCATTTCATCCAAATACGTAACAGCCGACGTGGGAAGCGAAACTTCGATGCCAATCGCTTCAAGGATGGATGCGGCGATTGAGTCTATTCGCCTGTCATCTGCAGTTGACCGCGAAAAACCACTGTCGTCAACTTCGTTCAAACCGAAAAGCCATCTTAATTGGCACTCGACATTTGATCCTTGTCTAGCAAATACAATCAGAAGACCATGCTCGTCTGAAGGTGCAATGACCATCAGGTCACCGATTCTCGAGGCTCGTATCGCTTCGCTATCGTTGTAATAGAGCCTATATTCCGTCCTAGTCGGATGCTTCCTGCGCGCGTCGTACCAAGTCGTAAACCCGTGATCAAACAAAGGGTCTGCATCGTCGCAAAGAAATACGAAGGTCGTCGGTATATTTCTTATATCATCGTCGCCAAACAGGGAACGGAGCTCCGCAGTTCCGTTGAATTCATGCTGGTTGCTGCGTTTTCTATCAATATCAACAGCAACGAGTTTCTTCGCAACCGCGCCGTCAAAATAGCTACTCAGAACTCCGTAGTCCATCGAAATACGCTCCCATCATCAGCTTGGCCACTGCTCGCACAGCCGGTACGGTGACAGAATTACCAAATTGATGATATGCCTGCGTATCCGAAACCGGAATAATGAATTGATCGGGGAACCCTTGAAGTCGGGCACATTCACGCGGAGTCAGCTTGCGAGGGTTCTTCCCCTCGCCACGTGAAACAAGAATCTCACTTCCGTCCTTGTGATAGCGTGCTGAAAGCGTCCTTGTCGTGTCATTGGGGCCAACCGTGCTATAGCCAAAGCCATTGCCTGCCGCCTGATGCTTTTCCTTGTATGCGCGCAAATAAGCCCACAGTTTGTCGGAAAGAACGTATCGATCATCAGGAGCATCTTCAAGAATCTCCCCGACGGTGTGCCCACCGCCCCCAAGCTCTAGTTGGTCCCAATCAAAATTATTTTTTTTCTTAAAGCCAACAATGTAAATGCGCTCACGATGCTGGCAAGTCCAATTCTTGCTATCAAGAACCTTGTAGTGCACATCGTAACCAAGCTCGTCCTTAAGGGTCTGCATAATAATCCTGAAGGTCTTGCCGCGATCGTGACTTGTTAGGTTTTTAACGTTTTCCAGCAGGAAAGCATCAGGTTTTTTGTCGCGAATAATACGAGCTACTTCGAAAAATAATGTCCCCTGCGTCTTGTCTTCAAAGCCAGTAGCACGTCCCATCGATTTTTTCTTTGAAACGCCCGCGAGCGAGAATGGCTGGCACGGAAATCCCGCCAATAAAACGTTAAATTTTGGAATGTCGTCCGAACGAACGTCATGAATGTCCCCAGCGGGCTGATCACCGTAATTCATGCGGTACGTCTTCTGTGCATATTTATCCCACTCACAAGAAAAAACGCACTTGCCACCAAGTTCTTGGAACGGCAAGCGAATGCCACCGATACCAGCAAATAGGTCAATGTAAGTGAAAGGAGCGTCCTCCCGATCACCCTGCGCAAAGGGTGCCTGATAACCTAGGGAACGTATAAACGTGAGCTCCGTAGCAGATGGACTGGTCTCGCCAGTCTCCCAACGCCGGACGGTTCTATCACCATTAGGTCCCATGCCAAGAGCGGCGGCGAACTCCTTCTGAGTCAGCGCGAGCTCCTTGCGTTTGGCAGTTATCTCTTCCCTAACGTCTTTCATGCTATCCAATCGGAACAAACTACGGACGAACTGTCCGCTAATTGACACAGCGTTATCAAGATTAAACGCGATTCATGGCAGTTGCAACACTTTGTTGCAACGCCTTTCAACGGTAACTTAGATTAACGTGTCGCACGGACAAACAATTGCCCCAACTTGCAACTAGTCAACATCAGACCTGCGTATTCAGTCACAACCTAGAGCTATCAGCAGAGGCCTCATAAGCTCGCGTCTTTTGGCGGTTTTAGAGTTCTCCTTTACGAGCTCTTTCAGCCGTTGCGCATCGAGCCCACGCCCAAGCGCGTCGTGATAGGCATCGACAATTAATGAGGGGTCCTCGCAATCGAGGCAAAGATCGACAAGCGTGCGCTCGGGTTTGGTTACCGGAAGGTCGTCGAGCCAGACGATATCCCGCTCTGCAATCTCGCGCTTTGCAAAAGAGAGGGATTCGTTTCTCGTATTGATGCGCATGGGCGCGGTCATCCTGTAGGGGGACAGAAAGAAATCGCCGATTTGCTGAAGGTTCGCCGCCGTCGTACCGCTCACGGCGATGCCATCCCACTGGCGTTTTCTCTCCCACGCGCAAAGGGAGGGATTGGTGAGCTTCCAAAAAGCGTTGAGCTCGTCAGTGTCTCGGCGCTGTGTTCCAGACATCCGGTAGGCGCCGTGGCATATCCGTTCAAGACGCCCTACACGGCATGAGTGCGCCAGCGCATCTCGAGAGATGTCCATGCGAACCGCCTGGGCTGTGGTAAACACGCCCTCACTCTCGGAAAGCTCGCTTATCGCCGTTATGTTGCTAAAGTACTTCATGTTGCAATTGTAGGATATTTTCATACTTTTGCAACATGATTTTGATCCATATAATCCATTCGCCTTGCTTATCCCATTTCTGCCACCGCTTTACTACCGGCACCCCATCCCCCGCTATCGAGGTCCAATACTTCCCCACCGCCGCGCAAAAACTCATCCAACATTAATCTTGGCTCAAGAATCGCTTAATCTATAACCTGCACTATAGAGTTCGACCAAGGGCGGGGCGGCGCCACGCAGGCCGCCGAACGCAACGCTCGCGCCCGGGTAGATCATCCGGCGTCGCGCCCATCGAACGAAAGGACAGGTCATGGACGACCTCGAAAAAGTTGAAACCATCCGCACCAAGTGCAACGTGAGTTACACCGATGCCAAGGCCGCGCTCGACGCCGCCGACGGCAACGTCTTGGATGCCATCATTTGGCTCGAGTCGCAGGGCAAGACCCAGACCACGTCGGCGCACGCCGCCACCGAGTCCGCGCCAGTCGATGAGCCCTCAGCCGAGATGGTCGCCGCGCAGGCCGCCTACGAGAAGTCGAGCGAAAAGACCGACTTCTCCAAGAAGATGGACAGCGTGTGGGAGTACCTCAAAAAGCTCTTCCGCCTGAGCCTGGACACCAAGTTTATCGCCACGCGCCGCGACGCGATCATCCTCAACATTCCCATCCTGATCCCCATCGTCGCGCTGTTTGCCTGGGGCGCCACGATATGGCTGATGCTGATTGGCCTGTTCTTTGGCATGCGTTACCGCATCGATAGCGACGGCGACGTACCCGGCAGCATCAACAACCTTATGAATCACGCTGCCGATGCCGCGGACGACATCAAGCAAAATCTCAACGACGACAAGTAATCGCAGACGGGGGCACGCATGGCACGGATCCTGATCGTAGAGGACGAGGAGAAAATCGCCCGCTTTGTGACGCTCGAGCTGGAGCACGAGGGCTACCAGGTGGAGCACGCCGCCGACGGCCGCACCGCCGTGGACCTGGCGCTGGAGCGCAACTACGATCTGATTCTGCTCGATGTGCTGTTGCCGCAGCTCAACGGCATGGAGGTGCTGCGACGCGTCCGCAAGCACAAGGATGTACCGGTGATCATGGTCACC
The DNA here is from genome assembly GCA_900549535.1 of uncultured Collinsella sp. Taxonomy (GTDB): domain Bacteria; phylum Actinomycetota; class Coriobacteriia; order Coriobacteriales; family Coriobacteriaceae; genus Collinsella. Next base: position 23,420 of record UROR01000017.1, read on the forward strand.
GCGCGCGATGCCGTGATGGACAAGGTGGCCGGGCTCGATGCCGGCGCCGACGATTACCTGACCAAGCCGTTTGCGATTGAGGAGCTGTTCGCACGGATCCGCGTGGCGTTGAAGCGCTCGGAGGCCGTGCGGGCGGCTTCGGGCGTTGGCGGCGTTGGGGCCGGGACGGGCGCTACGGGCGCCGCTGCGATACCCCCGGCTGGCGACTCGACCCAGGCATCCGCCTCGCCCTCCCCCGCCGCGCTCACCGTGAGTTCGGTCGCGCTCGATCCCGACCGCCGCGAAGTCACGGTCGGCGGCTCGCCCATCGCGCTCACTGCCCGCGAGTTCGACGTCCTCGCCCTGCTTATGACGCATGCCGAAACCGTACTCACGCGCGAGCGCATCGCGCACGAGGCGCTGGGCTACGAATACGTGGGCGACACCAACAACGTCGACGTGCACATCGCGCACCTGCGCGCCAAGATCGAGGACGCCGGCGGCGCCCGCATCATCCAGACCGTGCGTGGGGTGGGCTATGTCTGCCGCGCGTAACGCCGAGGCCAAGCGCGTCACATCCATCGCCCGCGCCATCAACTGGAGCTATATGTGGCGCCGCTTGATGAGCTACGTCTGGCTCGATCTGCTGCTGATGGTGATTGCGGCGGCGATCCTCGTCTATGGATACAACCAGATGCTGCCCGACGGCGCGTTTACCGCAGGATGGATCCCCGGCGTCGCCGTTCACGGCATGTCGCTGGCGCCTGCGCGCGGCTGGGACCTGGCAACGCTCACCTATACCGTCGAGCTTGCGCGTACCACCAAGACATTCCCCCTCGCGCAGGACCTCGTCGCGCTATGGCCTCTCTACCTTGTCGTTGTGGGTTGGCAGGTCATCAGCGTGCTCGACATGCTCGGCGGCGCCCGTCGCGTGCGCCGCACCATGGCACCGCTCAACGACCTGGCCTTGCGCGTGGACGAGCTCGGCCGTATGCAGCTCTCCGGCGGCAAGATGGAAACACTGGAGCAGGCCATCGAGCGCGCAAGCGTCGACTCGCCGAGCGTCACTACCGGCGACGCCGACCTGGCAAGCATCGAGGTTGCACTCAACCGCCTACTGCGCCAGATGCAAGAGGCCAAACTGCAGCAAATGCGCTTTGTCAACGATGCGAGCCACGAGCTGCGCACGCCCATCGCGGTGATTCAGGGCTACGTAAACATGCTCGATCGCTGGGGCAAAGACGACCCGGACGTGCTGGCAGAGTCCATTGCCTCGCTCAAGGCCGAAAGCGAGCATATGCAGGAGCTCGTGGAGCAGCTGCTGTTTTTGGCGCGCGGCGATGCCGGGCGCACGGTCCTGCGGCGCGCAAATACCAACCTTGCCGCACTGGTCGACGAGGTATGCGAGGAATCGCAGATGATCGATACCGAGCACACGTATCGGCTGGCCTTTGACGCTGCGCTTGTCAGCGACCCGCGCTGCGACGCGCCCGTCGACGTGGCGCTCGTGAAGCAGGCTCTGCGCGTGATCGTGCAAAACGCCGCCAAGTACTCGGATGCGGGAACGACCGTCACATTTGGCATAACGCCCAATGCGGGCATGGGCACGATCGACATAAGCGTTGAGGACGAGGGCATCGGCATGAACCAGGAATCCGCAGCTCACGCGTTTGAACGGTTCTACCGCGCCGACAATGCACGCGATGCCGGCGCACAGGGCTCGGGTCTGGGGCTTGCCATTGCCAAGTGGATCGTCGATAGCCATGGCGGCGTCATTGGCGTGACCTCAGTCGAGGGCGTCGGCAGCCGCTTTACGATTCGCCTGCCGCGGTAGGAAGTCCCTCGGCATAAATAAAGGGATAGGGCCACACGGCCCTATCCCTTTTTGCTAGCTATGGCAGCTTGTGCGCTACTCGCGGCACAGATGCACGGCGAAACCGGCAAACTCGCGCTTAAAGTACACGAGCTTGGTGCTACCGTCGGGCAGCAGCGCGCGCGACTCTTCGTTGACCTCGAGCCCGCGCTCGGCAAACCACTTCTCGGCCGCATCAATGTCGTTGACGGCAAAGC
>UROR01000018.1 GCA_900549535.1 uncultured Collinsella sp.
GAAGAGCGCGCAGCGCAGCCCTGCGTCCTGTACGGCCTGGAGCGCGGCGTGTGCGCCCGGCATGGCGTGGGCGTTGATGAGTTCGTCGTTCTTGTACGGAAGAACTTCGCGGTCGTAGTAGGTAAACGCCTCGTAGATGAGGGGGTCGGAGAGGCAGATCCCGCATCGGCGCTCGACCTCTTCTTGGTAAAACTCAAGATTGGTGCGGTTGTCCGTGCCGCTGCGGCGATTGGCGTTGAGGTCGACCAGGATGGTGCCGAGGCGTGCCATCGTGCCACCGCGGCTGCGGCGGCCGATATCCGCGAGCATCGAAGAGACATCCTTAAAATAGCGAAGGATGAACGCGTTGAGGTTGATGCTGAGAAGCGTCTCGTCCATATCGAAAACGACTGCTTTGAGCACGCGGGCACCTTTCTCGTAAATTTGATCTAGAGTCGTTGGCTCCGGATACTTTACCCCAAAGCCGAATGCCTGGCTGGTTATCGTCAAGTTGTGGAGACGTGTGTTCATAAGATTACGAAAAAGTCTCCACACGAGTAAAAAATCGCAGTTCACGCTTGAAATCGAACTCATTTCCCCGTAACCTATACGAACGTGATTGCATAAGCGTCACATTAGTATCTGTCGGCTCCCGAGTGTTCCTAAACGTTGTGTGCTTGTCGCACCCTTCTGTAGGTCCTAGCAATCGGGGCCCCGTAGTTCGAAAGGGGTCCACCTTTGAGTGAGATTCAGAACTCGTCCATTTTCTCTCTTGACGATGTCAATGAGGAGGAGATGAACAACCTCATCGACGGTACGATTACCGACTTTGATGAGGGCGATCTCGTTAACGGCACTGTCGTTAAGATCGAGCATGACGAGGTGCTCGTTGACATCGGATTCAAGTCCGAGGGCGTTATCCCGGTCCGCGAGCTGTCCATCCGCAAGGACGCTAACCCTGCAGACATCGTTGCACTCGGTGATCCCATCGAGGCTCTGGTTCTCCAGAAGGAGGACAAGGACGGTCGTCTGGTCCTGTCCAAGAAGCGTGCCGAGTACGAGCGTGCTTGGAACCGCATCGAGGAGAAGTTCAACTCCGGCGAGAACGTCGAGGGCGAGGTTATCGAGGTTGTCAAGGGCGGCCTGATCCTCGACATCGGCCTGCGTGGCTTCCTGCCCGCTTCCCTCGTCGACCTCCGTCGTGTCAAGGACCTCACCTCCTACATGGGCACCCGCATCGAGGCTCGCGTCATCGAGATGGACCGCAACCGCAACAACGTCGTCCTCTCCCGTCGCGTCGTGCTCGAGGAGTCCCGTAAGGCCGAGCGCTCCGAGATCCTGTCCAAGCTCAAGTCTGGCATGCGTCTCCAGGGCACTGTTTCCTCCATCGTCGACTTCGGCGCCTTCGTCGACCTCGGCGGTATCGACGGCCTCATCCACATCTCCGAGCTCTCCTGGAACCACGTCAACCATCCTTCCGAGGTTGTCAAGGTCGGCCAGGAGGTCGAGGTCGAGGTTCTCGACGTCGATCTCAACCGCGAGCGCATCTCCCTGGGTCTCAAGCAGACCACCGAGGATCCGTGGCGCGCACTGGTCAAGAAGTACCCCGTCGGCGCTATCGTCGAGGGCACTGTGACCAAGCTTGTCCCGTTCGGCGCTTTCGTCGACCTGGGCGAGGGCATCGAGGGCCTGGTGCACATCTCCGAGATGGCCAACAAGCACGTCGACCAGCCTTCTCAGGTCACCCACGTGGGCGACAAGGTTCAGGTCAAGGTCATGGAGATCGACCTCGACCGTCGTCGTATCTCCCTGTCCATGAAGTCCGCTGCTGAGACTCTGGGCGTCGAGATCGAGGTTACCCCGCTTCCTTCCGAGAAGAAGGACGAGGAGACCGACGCCGAGTAAATCGGTTTGACGATCACTTGTTTTAAGGGACCCGTCCGTAATGGACGGGTCCCTTTTTGCATTTGGTGCCGAGATGCACGATGCTGCCCATGCCATCCACAGGCTATTTGGTTGTCGGTGCATGAAAAAAATGCCGACATCCCGCCTCGGGGAGGAGGCGGGAGCGCACCGAGTAGACGGAGGGGTGCGGAGCGCGGTCGCGTCTCGACTGACGACGTTGCCCATCGACGGGACTATTGTAGCGCATGGGTGGTTCTTGATTTATCGTGCGAGCGCTTGTGTTGTTCCATTGCCCGCGGCAACGGTGTGCTACACTCTTACACTGCTGAGTGGGCTAGACGGTCGCGCGATGTGCTGCTTGCAGCACGCGTGAGGAAAGTCCGGGCTCCAGAGGGCGGGATGCCGGCTAACGGCCGGGCGGAGTGATCCGACGGAAAGCGCCGCAGAAAAGAAGACTCCCACCTGCGCCGCAAGGCGTAAAGGGAAAAGCTGAAACGGTGGTGTAAGAGACCACCAGCGTCGTGGCAACACGGCGGCTTGGCAAGCCCCATCCGGAGCAAGCGCGAATAGGAACGCTATGGGCCGGCCCGGTCCGCGTTCGGGTAGCGTGCGTGGAGCTGCACGGTAACGTGCAGACAAGATAAATGACCGTTCACGACAGAACCCGGCTTATAGGCCCACTCAGCACTTTGTTGACGCTGCGAACCCGTCAGCGCGGCAATCTGCCTTTCAAGCCTTCGGGCATGACCATAAGGTCAATGCCCTCGTCTTTCAAGGCACCTTGCTCGCGCTGACGGGTTCTCGCCTTCGACGGCGTCAGCTGGCCGATTTGGCGCTCATTCGTCGGTCGCCGCCATAAGGCGTGCTCCCTCCTCTTTCGGGCCAAATCGACTCAGCTGACGCCGTCTCGCTGTTTTTGCCTGGTCATCGGCAGCCTCATTTCTGTTGCAATCTCGTCTTTCAAGGTACCTTGCTCGCGCTGACGGGTTCTCGCTGTTGGTGACGGCATCATTGGCGTTTCCGCTCTTGTTGGCGAGGGCAACGGTGCTGTCTTTGCCGTATTATTGAGGCTGTTTATTGCTTTGCTTGTGTTTGAGGGGCTTTGTTGGACAGCTATTTTACTCTGCAATCGAATATTGAGGCTTCGGGCGAGTTTGTGGACCGCAAGAGCCGGTTTATTGCCCAGCTGGTCCATATTGAGTCCGAGGATGAGGCGAATGCCTTTATCGAGATGGTTCGCAAGCGTCATTACGACGCTCGACACAATGTTCCCGCGTGGATTTTGGTAGATGGACGCGAGCGCCAGAGCGATGATGGTGAGCCGAGCCGTACGAGTGGTATGCCGACGCTCGAGGTGCTGCGCGGTGCGGGGCTCAAAAATGTTTGCTGCGTGGTGACGCGCTATTTCGGCGGTACGCTGTTGGGTCCTGGTGGCTTGGTGCGCGCCTATACCGCGGCGACGCAGGCGGCGGTGGCCTCGGCTCTGGAGGCCGGGCAGATTGTCGAGATGACGAGTGTCGTGCCTGTTGACGTGCATGTGGCCTATCCGCAGTATGAGCAGGTGCTTCGTTTGGCGCAGGATTCGGGTGCCAAGGTTTCGGATACCGATTACGCGGATGCCGTGACACTTCACCTGGTATTCAAAGCGGGGGAGCAGGAGCAATTTTGCGCCAAGATGCGCGAGCTTATGGCGGGGCGCGAAGAGATCGAGGTCGGCGCTCCCAAATTTGCCGAGTTCTAACGGCGACGGCCGGCGTTCTTTTGGATGGATCCCAAACGCGCCGGCCGTCGTTTTATGCTGCTGCCGTTTACTCGGCGAGCTGCTTTAGCACATCGCAGGCGATCTCGACGGCATCGTCGATGCAGCCGGGGCAGCTGCGGAGCGGACCTTTATCCGATCCGATGCCCTTGAGCGTGCCGCAGACGGTCGTCGTGTTCTTCTCGCCAAATCGCTTGGCAATCTCGCGCGACAGCTTGTAGGTCTTGCCTTTGGTCTTGGGGTTCTCCATGCCGTCGCTCATTACAAAGCCCATGATGGCAACAGCGCCCGAGATGGCGCCGCAGGTCTCGGTCATGCCACCCATGCCGGCGCCAAAGCCCTCGGTGAGGGTAAAGGCGGTCTGGGGGTCGAGCCCGACGGCAGGTGCGAGCGTGCAGGCAACGGCCTGTGCGCAGTTAAAGCCGCGGGCGTGGTATTCGGCAGCCTGAGCCTGGCAGGCGGCGGTGTCGAGCTGGGTGGTATCGATCTGCTTCATCGTTGTCTCCTTGGTCACGGTGTACCCGCCTATGGTACCCGTGACGGGGCATGTAATCATCGAGAGCTTCATGTATGCCTCGTTTTTATCTATCGAGCAAATGCCCAAGGCTTGAGATAAACACCCTTGATTCATTTGTCTCTCAACCCACCTTGGTGATGGGTTGAGAGGGGTGTGCGGTAGCGGTATCGTGAACCGAATAAAACAAAACCCAAGTAAGGGAGTTGGATATGAGCGAGCAGACCATCGGTACTACATGTGTTCAGGGCGGCTATCACCCGGGAGATGCGGAGCCGCGCCAGGTGCCCATCTACCAGTCCACCACGTGGAAGTACGACACGTCGGAGCACATGGGCAAGCTGTTTGACCTGGAGGAGTCTGGCTACTTCTACAGCCGTCTGCAGAACCCCACGTGCGATTTGGTTGCCGCCAAGATCTGCGAGATGGAGGGCGGCACCGCAGCGATGCTCACGAGTTCGGGCATGGCTGCGAACTTCCTCGCGATCTTTAACGTTGCCGGTGCCGGCGATCACGTGGTCGCGAGCTCTGCCATTTACGGCGGTACGTATAACCTGCTCGCCCACACCATGGGCCGCATGGGCGTGACCTGCACGTTCGTCGCCCCCGACTGCACCGATGAGGAGCTGGAGGCAGCCTTTGAGCCCAACACCAAGCTCGTCTTTGGCGAGACGATCGCAAACCCCGCCCTTGCCGTGCTCGATATTGAGCGCTTTGCCAAGGCCGCACATGACCACGGCGTGCCGCTGATGGTCGACAACACCTTCCCGACGCCCGTGATGTGCCGTCCCTTTGAGTGGGGCGCCGACATCGTTACGCACTCCACCACCAAGTACATGGATGGACATGCTGCCTACCTGGGCGGCGTGATCGTCGACCACGGCCAGTTTGACTGGATGGCCCATGCGGACAAGTTCCCGGGTCTCACCACGCGTGACCTATGCCGAGAAGTTCGGTCGTGAGGGTGCCTTCATTACCAAGGCCACCGCGCAGCTCATGCGCGATCTTGGCCCCATGCAGAACCCGCAGGCGGCGTTTTTCTTGAACAGCTCGCTCGAGAGCCTGCATGTGCGCATGCCGCGTCATTGCGAGAACGGCCTGGCCGTTGCCAAGTTCCTGCAGAGCCACCCCAAGGTGCGCTTCGTGAGCTATCCGGGCCTGGAGGGCGATAAGTACTATGACCTCGCTCAGAAGTACATGCCCAACGGTACCTGCGGCGTTGTGAGCTTTGGCTTTAACGGTGGTCGCGCGGCGGCCGAGACCTTTATGAAGAGCCTCAAGCTCGCCCAGATCGCCACGCACGTGGCCGACGCCCGCACTTGCTGCCTGCATCCCGCTAATGCCACGCATCGCCAGATGAACGATGAGGAGCTCATCGCCTGTGGCATCTCCGCCGACATGGTGCGCCTGTCGTGCGGCCTCGAGGACACGGCCGACCTGATTGCCGACCTTGAGCAGGCACTCGAGCAGTGCTAGGCTAGCGTGCGTGCGAGGCGTGGGACGGCTTTTCGGCTGACGACGTCCTCATAGTTCCGATTCCGTAGGCGGGACCCCAATTGCGGCTGTTTGCATGCGATTGGGGCCCCGTTTTTTTGCGTTGGGCCACTCGAAAGGATGGATATGGAGAAAACTGCAGAGCAGCTGCGCCGCGAGCACATTGCCCTAGAGGGCGACACCCATGGCAAGAACAAGTGGGCGATTCTGTTTACCGTGCTCATCATGACGTTTATGGTGTGTCTGGATTCGACCGTCGTGACCGTGGCGCTGCCCGTGATGCAAAAGGAGCTGGGCGTGGGCCTCGATCGCATTCAGCTGGTAAGCTCGGTGTATCTGCTTGCGACATGCGTGGCTATGTTGCCGTTTGGCCGTCTGGGCGACGTGCGCGGCAAGGTGAATGTGTTCCAGCTGGGCGTCATCGTCTTTTCGGTCGGTTCGCTGCTGTGCGGCCTTTCGTCCTCGCTCGAGGTTCTTATCCTGGCACGCATCGTTCAGGGCGTCGGTTGCGCGGCGGCCATGGCCAACAACATGGGTATCATCACCGAGTCGTTTCCGGCGCGCGAACGAGGCCGTGCCATGGGTATTCTTGCGACCTTTGTGGCCCTCGGCATGATGTGTGGCCCCGTGCTCGGCGGCATGCTGGTGGCAAGCTTTCCTTGGGAGAGCATCTTCCTCATCAACCTGCCCATTGGCGTCATCTCGTTTATCGTGGGGCTCTACACGCTGCCGCATGTTAAGCCGGAGGCCGGCGAGCGCCCCATGTCCCTGATCGAGGCCGCTCGTCGCTGCTTTGCAAATTCGGCCTTCACCATCAACCTTGCCTGCATGCTCATCGTGTTCGTTGGTATTGGCGCATCTGAGTTTATCCTGCCGTTCTATTTTCAGGACGCCCATGGCTTTGGTTCCGACATTTCCGGATTGCTCTTTTTGGCGCTGCCGATGGTGAATGCCTTTATCGGACCGCTTTCGGGTACGGTTTCGGACCGTGTTGGCTGCGAGGGCCCCACGGCGGTCGGCCTGGGCGTGTACGTGTGCGGTCTCTTTGCGGTAAGCACGCTTGACGAGCACTCTTCTATCCCTGTGATCGTGTGCTGCGTTGCGTTTATGTCGTGTGGCACGTCGATTTTCCAGAGTCCCAACAACTCGCTGTATATGGGCTCAGCTCCGCGCGAAGCGCTCGGCTTTGCGGGCAGCCTGGGCAGCCTGGCGCGCTACGCCGGCATGGCACTCGGCATTACGGCGGCGTCGCATATCCTGTATGGGCAGATGAGCGTGGCGATGGGCGAGGCCGTGACCAGTTTTGTTGCAGGCCGTCCGGATGTATTCCTATTCGGCTTTCGCTCGGTGTTCTACGTACTCATGGCTGTGGCCGCTGTGGGCTTTGCGCTTGCCATGGTGCGTTTGGTGAAGATGCGCGCCCGCCATTAGCGTGTTGGGAGGCTGTCTGCCACGATTCGCGCCGTCCCAAAAAGACTGGTTTGTGGTGCGATGCGGCTTGTGGGGCGGGCGGGGGTCGGTCCGTGGTAGACTATCGAACAACGTTTATTAATCGCGCGGTATCGTTGCCGCGAGAAGGGGTTGCGCCATGCAGGAGCTTGAGGATCGTATTCGCCATGACGGCATCGTAAAGGCCGGTAACGTCCTTAAGGTTGATGCCTTCCTCAACCACCAGTGCGACGTTGAGTTGTTCGACCACATGGGCGCCGAGTGGGCCCGTCTGTTCAAGGATGTCGAGATCAACAAGATCCTGACGATCGAGGCTTCGGGCATTGGCATGGCTTGCATCGCGGCCCAGCATTTTGGCGGCGTGCCGGTTGTCTTTGCCAAGAAGGCGCAGTCCATCAACCTCGACGGCGAGCAGTATGCCACGACCATCTACTCCTTTACCAAGCAGAAGGAGTATCCGGTCATCGTTGGCAAGCGTTTCCTGTCCGAGGGCGACAAGGTCCTGATCATCGACGACTTCTTGGCCAACGGCTGCGCGCTCGAGGGCCTTATCAAAATCTGCGAGGCTGCGGGCGCCGAGGTTGCCGGCATTGGCATCGCCGTTGAGAAGGGCTTCCAGGGCGGTGGCGATAAGCTCCGCGAGCGCGGCTTCCGTGTTGAGAGCCTGGCCCGTATCGCCGATATGGACTGCGATACCGGCGAGATCACCTTCGCCTAAGCGCGCAACACAAGCGATTGGTATGCGATGTGACAAAGGGACTTTCCCTTTGTCACATTTTTTGTATGAGGGGAGGTGTTGATATGGATGAGAACAAGATGGGATGGCGCGAGTATGCACGCTATGCCGAGATGTCGGTCGAGGAGTTGGCGCGCGATTGCGAGGTGCAGGTGTTTCGCGCGACAGGTCCGGGCGGACAGGGCGTGAACACGACGGACTCTGCGGTGCGCATGAAACATGGGCCCACGGGGATTGTCGTGACGGCGCGCGAGAGCCGTAGCCAGTTTCAGAATCGCAGCTGCTGTTTGCGTAAGCTGAGGGCAGAGCTTGAGCGTCGTGGCCGTCCGCCGCGCCGACGCGTAAAGACCAAGGTGCCTCAGCGCTCTCGCCAGCGCAGGCTCAATGACAAGCACTTCAACGCCATTAAAAAGGCCAACCGTCGCAAGCCGGGCAGCGACGAATAGCTTCCTCATAAGTTGCGGTGAAATAGGGATTGTTTTGCGGCTTTAGCTGCATAAACAGTCCCTATTTCACCGCAACTTAGGTGGGGCTGGCGGGTGGGGTGCCAGACGTGGAGGGCGCCGGCGAGGACGTCGACCTCGATGCGCGAGGCGACAACGGGCTCGCCGTCGGCCTGGATGGGGTAGTCGGGCTCCTCAAAGGTAAGCTCGGCATGGCGACAGCGGCGCATGCGAACCGGTGGCAGCTTGGTATGGTGGCCATCTTTGGCCGAAAGGAACATGGGAAGCGCGACCGCGCGCGGAACGGGGCCGCAGGCGTAGCAGACGTCGAGTATGCCGTCGCACGGGTCGGCGTCGGGACAGATGCGATAGCCCGAGCCATAGGTGGGTCCCAGCTGGATGGCCATGATAATCGCCCGCACGCGCTCGGCTGGCGCGCCATCAAAGCTAATGGTCATGGGGTAGTTGCGGTAGCGCAGACCAAACTGCTCAAGTCCCGAGAGGGTGTAGAGCGGAGCGCCCGTCAAGCCGGTCTTTTTGCGCAGCTCAGTGGTGCCCAGACCGATGGCGGCATCGATCCCGACCGAAAGCGTTTGGTCGTAGTACTCAACGGAAGCCTCGCCGCTACCTCTTGCGGGGTTCCACGAGCGAATGCGCCCGATGTCCTGACGCTGCAGCTCACAGGTGAGCAGCGCGCCAAAATCCTTGCCGGAGAAATCGTCGATGCCGAGCGTCTGGGCAAAATCGTTGCCGGAGCCCACGGGCAGGACGGCAAGCGCCGGTCGAACCGCCTCTTCTTGCGCCATCAAGCCATTGACGACCTCGTGGATCACGCCGTCGCCGCCGAGTGCGATAACCGTGCGGTAGCCCTGGGCCTGTGCGGCAAGCTCCTTGGCATGCCCCGCGCGTTCGGTCAGCACCAAGTCAAACTGGGATGCGCGCGCGGTCATGTCCAAAAAGCGCTGCAGGCGCTCAGCGACCTCGCGCGCCGCACCCGACTGGGCGGCGGGGTTGGCGATGATGAGCGTGCGACCAAAATCAGTTACGTGCATGGGGCGACTCCCGGCGTATGACGTGACGGTGCGGTCGCGCTCAGGTCGAATTGCCCCCGATTGTGGCTGCACGGCGAATACTTACGTCTACTCTATCAGGTCGTTGTGGCGCTCGATAGCATCCGCTACCGTACCGCCCTCATCCACAATAAGCGAACGACGCTTGGGTGAGATAATGCGCTGGGCGGGGTACACGCCGCGGTGGCCGCCGACGAGATAGCTGATAAAGGCCACGATGACAAAGAATCCGGCGGCCGTGCCGTGGAACAGATCGATGGCCATCATGCAGGTGGTGATGGGCACGTTGAGGCCGGCGCAGAACACGCCGAGCATACCCAGCGCTGCCAGAAAGCTGGGGTCGATTCCGACGAGGCAACCGATCCAGCCGCCGAGCGCCGCACCGATACCAAACAGGGGCGTGACCTCGCCTCCTTGGAAGCCGGCGCCCAGGGTGAGCGCCGTCACCACGAGCTTGATGGCTGCGTCGGCAAGGGTCGTGTTACCGGCGAACCCGGCACCCGAGAGCCAGGTGGCAAGGCCGGCATACTTCCAGGCGTCGAGCATCGCGTAGGCCGCGAGCACTACGAGCGCGCCCACGAGTGCGCGAGCAATATAGTTGGTGGTAGAACGACCGTACAGGATTTTGACGGTTCGAACCGACCAGGCAAAGAGGCGTGCCGTCAGACCGAAGATGATGGCGCTGATAACAACGATGACGACCGTTGTGGGCGTCATAGCGGGAACGCTGGCGATGACATTCGCTTCGTACTCGGTACCCAGGGCAAGTGATGTAAAGTAGCCGGTAAACGAGGCGACCAGGCAGTAGATGCCCGCGGTGTAGTCGATCTTGCCGATAAAGCACATCTCCATGCCAAAGAAGGCTCCGGCGAGGGGTGAACCGAATACGGCGCCAAAGGCCGACGAGATGCCGGCGAGCATGAGGTCGTGGTGGTCATGCTTTTTGAGGTGGGCGAGGCTCGAGATGTTGCTGGCGATGGTGCCGCCAATCTGCACCGCGGCGCCCTCGCGGCCGGCCGATCCGCCTGTTAGGTGCGTGAGTGTGGAGCAGACGAAGGTGAGGACGGCCATGCGCATATGGATAAGGCGTGTGCCCAGGGCGGAGTCGATGACCAGGTTGTTACCTCGTTTGGCGGCAAGGCCGTGGTTTTTGTACACCCATGCGGTGGCAACGCCCACAACGGGAAGCAACGCGTAAATCCACACGTGGTGCTCGCGATAATCGGTCGCGATATTCAGCGAGGCCAAAAATGCCCAAGCGGCAACACCCATGGCGAGCGAGACGATGACGACGAGCGCGAGCAGTTTGGCGCTTGCAAACAGGTTGCGGGCGTTGCGGCGTGTGTCGGCGGCCAAGAGCTGCTCGGAGCGGGTGAGTTGACGCCTGCCGGCCATGATGACGTCGCTAAGGGAGAAAAAGCCGCCATCGTCGAGCGGCTGGGAATGATCCTGCGCTTCGTTTGCGCTTTCGGGTTTGTTGTTATGAGCCATATATTCCTCTTTTAGGTTGCAACGCAAGCATTATAAAACGTGGCAAGCGCGACGAGCCGGTGGGTTGCTTTCCATTCTGTTTCGCGGCTTGCGGCCGACAGGTGTATTTGCGGGTACAGGCCAAATCGCGGTCGCGCGTCGGGGGATTATACTGAGACAAGCATAAAGAATCGGCGTCCCTGTTGTGCGCCGTGGCATTAAAGAGGTGCATATGGCAGAGAAACTCATTCCGCTGGAGGACGCGCAGTCGATCGTTCTGTCGCACGTTGCTCCGACCGATCTCGTCGAGATTCCCGTGTGGCAGGCCGCCGGTCTTCCCTTGGCCGAGGACGCGGTGGCCGATATCGACATCTCGCCGTTTGCCAACAGCGCTATGGACGGATATGCCGTGCGCTCGGCGGACTTGGCGCAGGCGTCTGGTGAGACGCCGGTGACGCTCGACGTTATCGGACACGAGGCAGCGGGCCATGTCTTTGAGGGCGTGGTCGGCACGGGCGAGACCGTCCGCATCATGACGGGCGCGCCGGTGCCCGAGGGTGCTGACGCCGTAGTGAAATACGAGATCGTCGACGTGCTTGACGGCGATGGCAACGAGGGCTCGCACGTTCGCTTCTCGGCGCCGGCCAAGGTAGGGGAGAACGTTCGCTCTGCCGCCGAGGAGGCCCATGCCGGCGATGCTGTGATGCGCGCCGGCGAGGTCGTGGCTCCGGCGGGCGCGGGTCTGCTGGCAAGCGCCGGATACGCGAGCGTGAAGGTGCACGCTGCCCCACGTGTGGGCATTATCTCGCTGGGCACGGAACTGGTCGCACCGAGTAAGGTGCCGGCGCGCGGTCAGATTCGCGATTCCAACTCGTCGGCGTTGATGGCCGAAGCACTCGATGCCGGCGCCGAGCCCGTGTTCTACGGCATTGCGCCCGACGATGAGCAGGCGATTGCCGAACTGGTGCATCGCGCCGTGCAGGAGTGCGATTTTGTCATTACGAGCGGCGGCGCCTCGGCGGGCGATTACGACTACGTGACGGCGCTCGTCCGGCGCGAGGGCGAGGTGCTGTTTGACCGCATTTCGATGCGTCCGGGCAAGGCCATCACGTTTGGCTTGCTCGGGGGTAAGCCCTACCTGGGGCTTTCAGGCAATCCGGCCGCGGCGTATGTGGGCTTTGAGATGCTCGCGCGCCCGGCGATTCGCAAGATGCGTGGTTTTGCCGAGGGGGCGCGCCCCGTGCAGCGAGCGGTTCTTACCCACGGTGTGAAAAAGCGCCAGGACCGACGCTTCTTCGATCGCGCCACGGTTTTGCGCGACCCCGAGACCGATGAGCTGCTGGTGACCGAGGCCAAGACGCAGAATTCGGCGCTGCTCGGCACGATGCAGCGTGCCAACTGTCTGCTGCGTATTGACGAAGGGCCGTGTGAGCTCAAGGCAGGCGACGTCGTGGATGTCGTGCGTGTCGACCTGCCCGAGGGAACGGTGTTGTAGGAGGAATGCTATGGAGCTGAAGATTTCGATTGTGACGTGCTCGGATACGCGCGATCTTGCCCAGGACGAGGCTGGAGCTGCACTCGAGGAACTTATCGAGGCGCAGGGCTGGACGGTCGCCTCACATGTGGTCGTGCGCGATGACGTCAGCGAGATTGGTGATGCCATTGTGGAAGCCGCCGATGAGTGCCACGCCAATGTCGTGCTCACCTGCGGCGGCACGGGGCTTTCGATGCGCGATGTGACGCCCGAGGCGACGCGTGCCGTCTGCGACCGCGATGTGCCGGGTATTGCAGAGGCAATTCGTGCGTACTCGATGACCAAGACGCGCCGCGCTATGCTCTCGCGTGCTATTTGCATGCAACGAGGTCATACACTTGTCGTAAACTTTCCCGGTTCCACGAAGGCCGCCCGCGAAAGCTGGGAGGCCATAGCGGACCAGCTGGAGCACGCGGCTCAGATGACAGCGGGCGGCGGACATACCAACTAAGCTATTTACCTGCGGTGGGGCGACCTTATCGGTCGCTCCGCTTTTGTTTTCCGCCGAATCGACGCCGAGGTGTACGGTAACTCGAAACTATATTCTCAGCGAGAATAATTTCTCACTAACATTATTCGCGCAAAAGTATAATCTGATTGCAGATTAAAGCCCGCGGTGGGGTACCCGGGCACAAGGTCCGAAAGGGTTGAATATGTTCGATATGGTTTCTCGCCGCGGATTCGTCTCGCTTTCTGCTGTCGCCGCTGCCGGCCTTGGTCTTGCTGGCTGCTCGGGCAGCAAGACGTCCGAGCCGGCCGGATCCGATGCCGGCTCCGCCAAGTCTTCCTCTAAGAAGAAGGCTGTCGAGCTGCAGGTCTTTGCCGCCAACTCGCTCGAGAAGGCCCTGCCCGAGGTTCAGGAGCTCTACACCGAGCAGACCGGCACTACGTTTGCCGACACGCAGTTTAAGGCGTCTGGCGACCTTGTCGAGCAGATGCGCGCCGGTGCCGCCGTCGACGTGCTCATCACGGCCTCCAAGGGCACCATGGACGACGCCGAGGCCGCCGAGCTCGTCGATACCGATACCCGCGAGGACATGTTCGTCAACGACCTTGTGATCATTCGCGCCGAGGGCTCCGACACCAAGGTCGAGGCCATCGCCGACGTCGCGAATCTGGACGGCAAGATCGCCATTGGCGACGCCAAGACCGTTCCCGCCGGCAAGTACGCCAACCAGGCGCTGGCTTCTGTGGGCCTCTACACCGGCACCGAGGGCGACGACGGCGAGTACGCGCCTGAGATCGCCGACAAGGTAGCCCTGGCTGACAAAGTTGGTACCGCCGCCGCCTATGTGTCCACGGGCGACTGCGTGGCTGGCTTTGTCTATAGCTCCGACATCTTCCGCTACGACGGTGTCGAGGAGGCCTTCGTGTGCCCCGAGGATTCGCACAAGCCCATCGTGTATCCGGGTGCCGTTGCCGAGAGCTCCGAGCATGCCGACGAGGCCAAGGCGTTTATCGACTTTTGCCTGTCGAACAAGAAGGCCCAGAAGATTTGGGCCAAGTACGGCTTTGAGCTTTCCGAGTAGTGCGGCTTGGCGCGATAATTCCATCGTTTTTGTTTCACTCCGTCCTTGTATTCGCTTGGAGCTTTTCGTGCTTAATAGATTCCGCATGCTTGTCGCCTGTGCTTTGACCTTTGCGCTTTGCTGGGCGCCGGGATTTGCGTTTGCTGGGGACGCTGAGGACGGGGCCCAGGTTGCTGCGACCGCTCATGGGCTTTCCTATGGGATTGAGGGTTTTGAGCGGTTGGCCAAGGGGACCGCTCGTGCCATGGAGGGCCAGCCTGAGGGCTACCGGTTTCCCGTTGACGAGGACGTGGACCTTGTAGTGGCGCCTGCTGCCGATCGCGTTATGGTGTGGATATCGCCCAAGGCGGTTGAGAAGTATGGATTGGATCCGCAGGATAACGAGTGCGTATCGGGTCTCAAGGCCCTCGTCTGTGAGCTCGACAGCGCAAACTGCATGGGAGGTTCGCAGCTAGGGGACGTGGATCTTCCTTGGTATGTGACGGCGGAAACAACGTTTGATGCCGGCGGGTATACCTATGGCTTTGACGAGCGCGGTGCGGATGGGGACCGCTATGTAGTGATTGCATCAGCCTCGGGTGATGCCAAGGGCGGCGCGCGTTGGCTTGATAGCGCTCAAATGGTAGAAGCATCGTCCGTCGTGTTGCGGGATGAGCAGGGGCCCTTGACCTCTCTGGCCTCCTTTTTGGGCGACATCGACTATCGCCCGCTTTGGGTGTCCATTAAAACGAGCGGCCTTGCCCTGCTGATCTCCTTTGCGCTGGGCCTGTTCGCCGCGTGGAAGACTATGGGTACCTCGAGCCGCATCAAGGGCCTGCTCGATTCGGTCTTTACGATTCCTATGGTGCTGCCGCCCACGGTCTGCGGCTTTCTGCTCCTCATGCTGTTTGGCTGCTCGACCGGGGTGGGCCAGTGGCTCATTGCGCACGGCATCTCGATTGTCTTTACGTGGCCCGCGGCGGTGATCTCTGCCGTGGTGGTGTCGTTCCCGCTCGTCTATCGTACGGCACTCGGAGCCTTCGAGAGCCTCGACACGCAGATGCTCGATGCGGCGCGCACGCTGGGCTGGTCCGAGCGTCGCATCTTTACCAAGCTTATGATGCCGCTTGGCTGGCCCTCGATTGCCGCCGGCACGGTGCTCGCCTTTGCCCGCGCGATGGGCGAGTTTGGCTGCACCCTGTTTTTTGCGGGCAACTACGCCGGCATTACCCAGACCATCCCCATCGCCATTTACTTTGAGTGGATGGGCGGCAACACCTCGGTGGCCCTCTTTTGGGTCGCCGTCGTGATCGTGTTTAGTTTCCTGGTCATCCTGTTCATCAACATGTACACGGCGCATTCGCAAAAGTATCGCGAACGGGGCCTTTCCCGTGCGGAGCGCAAGCAGGCCAAAGAGTTTGCCGGACAGGGCGATTCGCTCGATCCGGCGGGCGGCGATGCCTTGCGTATCGATCGCGAGGCGCTGGCCGAGCTCATGCGCGATGATGCTGCGCCGCAGGGAGGTCTATAGGTCATGTCACTCGTTCTGGATATCAAAAAGCGTTATCCCGGGTTTATGCTCGACATGCAGCTTGAGGCCGGCGAGGAGCGCGTGGCGCTGCTGGGCGCCTCGGGTTGCGGCAAGAGCTGTACGCTGCGCTGCATCGCCGGCGTGGAGACGCCCGACGAGGGCAAGATCGTCGTCAACGGTGTGATCTTCTTTGACTCGGCGGCGGGCATCAACCTGTCGCCCCAGGAGCGCAAATGCGCCCTGCTGTTCCAAAACTATCAGCTGTTTCCCAACATGACGGTGGCCGATAACGTATGTGCCGGTGTAAAGGACGCGGGCGATGCCGCGACGCGTAAAAGGCTCGCCGAGCGCTATCTGGGCATTTTCGGTCTGGCCGATTTTGTCGACCGCTTTCCCGTGCGACTCTCGGGCGGGCAGCAGCAACGCGTGGCGCTTGCCCGTATGGTGGCGGCGCATCCGGGCATCTTTATGTTCGACGAGCCCATGAGCGCACTCGATTCCTATCTTAAGAGCGCCCTCGAACAGAACATGCTCGACCTGTTCGATGTATGCAACCGCACCGTGCTCTACGTGAGCCACGACATCGACGAAGCGTGCCGCCTGTGCCAGCGCATCTGCGTGATGCACGACGGGCATGTGGAGGAGATTGGCTCCGTCGAGGACGTGGTCCGCCGTCCGCAGACCCTGGCGGCACTGCGCCTGACGGGCTGCAAGAACACAAGCCGGGCGCGCAAGATCGGCGACGAAGAAGTTGAGGCCCTCGACTGGGGCATGACCTTTAACGTGGGTCGCGAGGTTCCCGATAATGTGGCGTACCTGGGCATTCGCGCAAGCTACTTCCATGTTGACAATCGCGCGGAGCGGGGCCGTAACAGCTACGATTTGCACGTGGCCCGTGTGAGCGATTCGCGCTTTGAGCGGCTGGTGCTGCTGGACGTGCCGCGCGTCGCTGCGCCCACGCGTCTGCAGTGGAAGGTCAACAAGGTGGGCGTGCCTGTCGACGAGTTGCCGCAGGCGGGGGAGACCTTGCGCATGCATTTTGATGCGAGCAGGATCCATTTGGTTTGTCGATAGCGCTGGTTAATGCCGTCGGGGATATAAGCCTCGGCGGCTTTGTCTTGCCGCTCGCCGAATGAGGGATGACAAACTCTTATCAATCAAGATAACTATTTATTGAACGACGGCACACGACGCTGTCGTACGAATGTCAACGGTGTTCGTCTGGACGATGACCGCTGATATAGTTGATCTTGACTGGTTAAGGAGGGTGCGCACATGCCGCAGACGACATATATTCGCCGCGTTGCCGCGCGTGCCCTGTATATGGCTCGGAGCCGCATATGAGCAGGTATGTTCACGGCTCCGGGAGAGACGACGCACAACTAAATAATCGACCGCAAAGCAGGTTCCCCAAAATTCCGGGTTTAGGCGCGGCTGGGTTTTCGCCACCCACCGTGCAGCAATACCGTAGCTATTCATTTTTGGTTCGAGAGGGGAACCGTTATGGCTGAAGAATTTGATTTCCATCCGATGTGGGAGAGCCTCGGCATGAATCTTGCCGATCACGACATGCTGCTGGGCGCCGTGGGCCAGATGTACGGCGACATGTTCCTGACGCAGAACAATCGCCCCAAGTCCACGTCCTACCTGGACTTTGTGGCCACCAACATCCACAGCGGCCGTATTAAGGAGATGCCCGACAAGAAGGAGGCCGGCGAGGCCACCAAGATCGTCGGCTCATTCTGCGTGTACGTGCCCGAGGAGATCGTGCTTGCCTGTGACGGCATTCCCGTGGGCCTGTGCTCGGGTGCCGATTGGGCAACCGATAAGGTCGAGGAGCACCTGCCGCGCAACACCTGTCCGCTTATCAAGAGCTTTGCCGGCTTTAAGCTGGGCGAGGTCTGCCCCTACATTGAGTCGAGCGACCTGGTGGTGGGCGAGAACACCTGCGATGGCAAGAAGAAGGCCTACGAGTTCTTTGCCACGCAAAAGAACATGTACGTCATGGATATTCCCAACGTACACGACGAGTCGACGCTCGTGACCTGGAAGGCCGAGGTCAAGAAGCTCGCCGCCAAGATCGAGGAAGAGTGTGGCGTCAAGATTACGCCCGAGCGTCTGAAGGCCGCCATCCACGCCGTCAATGAGAAGCGCCGTGCCCTGCAGCGCCTCGCTGCCACGCGCGCTGCCGACCCGGCGCCCATCAGCGGTCTCGACAGCCTGCTGACCGTTCAGGCCGCCTTTATGGACGACACGCCGCGTCTGACCGGCGCCATCAACGATATGGCGGCTGAGTGCGAGCAGCATGTCGAGGCCGGCGAGGGCGTGGCGCCCAAGGGGACCAAGCGCATCCTGTACACCGGCACGCCCATGGCCGTGCCCAACTGGAAGCTGTTCAACCTTATCGAGAAGGCCGGCGGCGTCGTGGTGGGCGAGGAGTCCTGCACGGGCTCGCGCTACTACAAGGACCTGGTCGACGAGTCCGGCGAGACGGTCGACGAGATGCTCGACGCCATCGCCGAGCGCTACTTCAAGATCAACTGCGCCGTCTTTACGCCCAACGATCAGCGTATGAAGGACATTGTCCAGATGGCCAAGGACCTTCATGCCGACGGCATCGTCGACGTGGCTCTGCAGTTCTGCACGCTCTACGAGATGGAGTCGTTTGCCGTGGAGAAGGCCGCCGAGGAGGCAGGCATTCCGTTTATGCACATCACGACCGACTACGCCGGCGAGGACGCCGGTCAACTGCAAACCAGGATTGAGGCTTTCTTGGAAACCATTTAGGACTATCCGTCCCGGCGGCTTCTCCAGGCACCCGATCTTACCGTTCAAACCGTCGCTTGCGTGCCAAAGTACGCGGCGCGTCTCTTTCACGGCAACCTCGGGCACCTGGGAAAGCCGTTTCCTTGGTTGGTTAAAAGGTTTAGGAGTTATATGTCGGAAAATATTGAGCAGCCGTTGCCCAGCACGTTTGAGGAGTTCAACGAGCAGCGCAAGGCGGCGTTTATTCGCGTTAAGGATTACAAACAGGCCGGCAATCGCCTGGTCGGCTTTTTGTGCAGCTATACGCCACTCGAGATTATCGATGCCGCGGGCGCTGCAAGCGTGGCCTTGTGCGGCACATCCGACGAGGTGATTCCCGAGGCCGAGAAGGTGCTGCCAGCAAACCTGTGCCCGCTCATCAAGTCGACGTACGGTTTTGCCTATTCGCAAAAGTGCCCGTTTACGTACTTTAGCGACATGATCATCGGTGAGACCACCTGCGACGGTAAGAAGAAGATGTACGAGCTACTCAACGAGCTCAAGCGCACGCACATCCTACATCTTCCGCAGAGCCGCGACCGCGCCTACGAGCGTGAAGGTTGGTACGAGGAGTGCCGCCTGCTCAAGGAGGAGCTCGAGGGCTTCTACGGCATCACGATTACCGACGATGACCTTCGCGCTGCCGTCCGTCGTCGCAACCGCTTGCGTGCGGCCCAGCTCGAGATGTTTGCGCTGCAGGCCAACCAGCCGGCGGCCATGAGCGGCGTCGACCTGATGAGCACCATGTTTGCCGGTACGTTCAGCTTTGATATCGAGGCCTATACGCAGCAGCTGGAGCAAAAGGTTGCCAAGCTGCGCGAGGCCTACGACGCGGGCGAGCGCCCGGTTGCGGCGGACGCCAAGCGCATTCTGATCACCGGCTGCCCGGTGGGCGGCGTGATCAACAAGATCGGCCGTACTATCGAGTCCAACGGCGGTGTGGTCGTGTGCATGGACGACTGCTCGGGCGAGCGCACGGCGGCCATGATGATCGACCCGGAGGCTCCCGATATCCTGCGCGCCATCGCCGACCGCTACCTGGATATCAACTGCTCGGTCATGACGCCCAACGACGGTCGTATGGAAAACGCGCTGGCTATGTGCGAGAAGTATCATGTCGATGGCGTGGTAGAGAGCGTGCTACAGGCTTGCCACACCTTCAACGTTGAGAGCGCGCGCATGCAGGAGGCCGTCGAGGGTGCGGGTATTCCGTATATGAAGATCGAGACCGACTATAGCAACGGTGACATGGGCCAGATCGAGACTCGCATCGCCGCCTTCATCGAAACCCTCTAGCTTCCTCAGGCACCGGATCTTGCCCCTCAAACCGTCGCTTGCGTACCAAAGTACGCTGCGCTCCTCTTTCGGGGCAATCTCCGGCACCTGAGAAACCTAGATCTAAGGCGCCTGAACGCGCCGCTACCTTTGATGTTTAGATTGGGAGAGAGCCATGATGGGGATCGGGATCGATATCGGGTCTACGGCGGCTAAGGCTGCTGTGGTCGATGAGGCGGGTTCGGTGGCGTGGACGTGCGTGCAGCCAACCGGGTTCTCCTCGGTCGATGCTTCCGAGCGGCTGCGCGAGGCACTGGCAGCGGCCGGCTATGACGTGACGGGCGACGATGTTCGCGTGATCGCGACCGGCTACGGCCGTGTCGCCGTGCCCTATGCGCATAAGGTCGTGACCGAGATTACCTGCCACGGTACCGGTGCCGTGCGTCTGTTTGGCGACCATGGCACCGTGATCGATGTGGGTGGTCAGGACACCAAGGTTATCCAGCTTAAAGGCGGTCGCGTGGCCAAGTTCGCCATGAACGACAAGTGCGCTGCTGGCACGGGGCGCTTTTTGGAGATCATGGCCGACCGCCTAGGCATTTCCCAGCAGCAGATGGCAGACCTCGCCCGCACCGGCGAGCCTACCAAGATTTCCAGCATGTGCACGGTGTTTGCCGAAAGCGAGGTCATCAGCCTGATCGGTCGCGGTGAGCCGCGCGAGAACATTGCGCGTGGCGTGATCGACAGCGTGGTCTCGCGCGTGGCCACTATGGCCGGGCAGGCGACGGGTGCTCCGTACTACCTGACGGGAGGCTTGTGCGAGAACGCTTACGTTGTGGAGCGGCTGGCGGCGCTGCTGGGGTCGCCGGTCACCACCTCGCCCCAGGCCCGCTTCGCCGGTGCCATCGGCGCGGCGATTCGCGCACAGGCGCTCAATTAATGCATCCGCCGTAGGCTCGCATTCATGCGTATACTGGGAGAAAATGATTGACCGATGAGAGGAGGTATCGATGGCTGACGATCAGATTAAGCTTACGTCTATGACTGCCGCGAGCGGTTGAGCCGCTAAGTTGGCCCCCGGAGCCCTCGCCCAGGTCCTGGGCGATTTACCCAATGTGCATAACGACAACTTGCTCGTGGGGTTCGATACCTCCGACGATGCGAGCGTCTTCCGCGTAGGGGAGAACCTGGGACTCGTGCAGTCCATCGACTTCTTCCCACCGATGGTCGACGACCCGTTTCTGTTTGGCCAGATCGCCGCGGCCAACTCGCTGTCGGACATCTACGCCATGGGCGGGCGGCCGAGCCATGCCATGAACTTGCTGTGCATCCCGAGCTGCCTGGGCGTTGAGGTTGCCGGTCAGATTCTGGCGGGCGGCGCCGACAAGTGCGTCGAGGCCGGCTGCTCCATCGCGGGCGGTCACACCATCAACGACGACGAGCCCAAGTACGGCCTGTCCGTGAGCGGTTTTGTCGCGCTTGACCGTATGCTCGCCAACAGCGGCGCGCGCGTGGGCGATGTTCTGCTGCTGACCAAGGCCATCGGCTCGGGCATTATCACCACGGCCATTAAGGGCGAGCTCATCGAGCAGGACGAGGCCGCAGCCATGTTTGACTCGATGCGCACCCTCAACGAGGCACCGATTCGTCTGGCCGAGGGACTTGAGCTTCACGGCTGCACCGACATTACGGGCTTTGGTCTGATCGGGCACGCGTGCGAGATGGCCGAGGGCTCGGGCGTGCAGGTTGAGCTTGCATCGGGGGCGGTGCCGCTCTTTGACCAGGTGCTCGACATGGCGCGTCTGGGCATTATCCCCGCGGGCTCCTACCGCAACCAGGACTTCTTTGGCCCGCGCGTGGCGGCCGACGAGGACCTGGAGCCGGGCATGCTGGATGCGCTGTACGATCCGCAGACCTCGGGCGGTTTGCTTATTGCGGCGCCCGCGGCGGATGTGGATGAGCTTGCGCGTCGTCTGCATGCCGAGGGGCGCGTTGCCGCCGTCGTCGGTCGCGTTTGCGAGGCGGAGCCGGGCGGTCCTGCCGTCCGCGTTGTCCGCTAGCCCGCACGTTTATGTAACTGTTTACCGTTCTCTAGAACGGTTCTTTCGAAAGGAAAAGCTATGTCTACCAAAATTGAAGTCAATGCCATGGGCGATGCCTGCCCGCTGCCCGTCGTCAAGACACTTAAGGCACTCAAACAGCTTGATGGCGAGGGTGCCGTGGTGACCTCGGTCGACAACGAGACCGCCGTCAAGAACATCTCCAAGATGGCGCAGGAGAAGGGCTGCACGGCCTCGGTCGAGAAGGTTTCTGACGCCGAGTGGCACGTGACCGTGGCGACCTCTGGCGCCGTTGCCGTGGCCGATCCTGAGCAGGATGGCGCTGCCTTCTGCGACGCCAGCGCCGGCAAGGGCAAGCTCGTCATTTCCGTCTACACCGACTGCATGGGCCGTGGCGATGACGAGCTGGGCCACAAGCTCATGAAGGCGTTTATCTTTGCCGTGACGCAGCAGGAGGAGCTGCCCGCGACCATGCTGTTCTACAACGGCGGCGCCAAACTCACCGTCGAGGGCTCGCCGGTGCTCGACGACCTCAAGGGTCTGGCCGAGCAGGGTGTTGAGATCCTTACTTGCGGTACCTGCCTCGATCACTTTGGCATTAAGGACCAGCTCGCGGTGGGCGAGGTCACTAACATGTACGTAATCGTGGAGAAGATGGAGCAGGCCGTGCGCGTCGTGCGCCCGTAGCGTATTGGTTGGAGTTGCCATGAGGGAGAAGCGCCCGGCGCTTGTCATCACGTTCCCCACCACGGCGGCCGCCATGGGTTGCGAGTCCCTGTGCATTGAGCGCGGCCTTCCCGGGCGAACGATTCCCGTGCCCGGGGAGGTCGCTGCCGGCTGCGGTTTGGCGTGGAAGGCGTCGCCTGCCGATGAGGAGCTGCTGCGCGCCGAACTCGCCGCGGCGAGTGTTCCTACCGAGGGCTATACCGTGATTGATATGTGGGAGGTCGTGCGATGATCTACCTGGATAACGCGGCGACGACCATGCACAAGCCGCAGACGGTGATCGATGCCGTGACGCAGGCGATGTGCTCGCTCGGCAATGCCGGGCGTGGCGCCACGTCGGGTGCCCTCGATGCCGCTCGTACGATTCACGGTTGCCGTGCCAAGCTCGCGCGCCTTTTAGGTTGCCCGAGGGCGGACCATGTGTGCTTTACGCCCAACTCTACGGCGGCGCTCAACACCGCCATCTGTGGCGTGGTGCGCCCCGGCGACCGCGTGGTCACGACGGTGCTCGAGCACAACTCCGTGCTGCGTCCGCTCAACCGCCTGACAGCAGAGCAGGGCGTGACCGTTGAACATGCGGGCTGCGACGCGAGCGGCGTGCTTGACTACGACGAACTCGAGCGGCTGGTCACGCCGGGCACGCGTGCCGTGGTGGTGACGCACGCCTCCAATGTGACCGGCAATGAGGTCGACATTGCGCGCGTGGCCGCCATGGCCCATGCGGCCGGCGCGCTGGTGATCGTCGATGCCTCACAGTCTGCCGGCACGGCGCATATCGATATGCGCGCCATGGGGCTCGACGTCGTGTGCTTTACCGGCCACAAGGGGCTCATGGGACCTCAAGGCACCGGCGGCCTGGCCGTGGCGGAGGGAATTGACATGGCACCGTGGGCCATGGGCGGCACCGGCGTGCACAGCTTCGATGCACTGCAGCCGCTTGAGTGGCCCACTCGCCTCGAGGCGGGCACGCTCAACGGCCACGGTATCGCGGGACTTTCCGCAGGTCTCGACTTTATCGAGGCACAAGGCGGGGTCGAGGCGATTGCGGCGCATGAGCGCTCGCTTGCAGAGCGCTTCCTCGACGGCGTTCGCGAAATCCCCGGCATTGCGCTCTACGGTGCGTTTGACCAACCCACGCGCTCGGCGATCGTCTCACTCAACGTGGGTGATATCGATTCGGCCGAGATCTCGGACGCGCTCATGCAAGGGTGGGGGATTGCGACGCGCCCCGGCGCCCATTGCGCTCCGCTCATGCACCGCGCGCTCGGGACCGAGCGCCAGGGTGTCGTTCGCTTCTCGTTTGGGTATTTCAACACGGACGAGGAAGTCGACACCGCGATTGACGCTTTGCGCGATTTAGCCTGCTAAAGCTGCTAGAGCGTATATACTTGCGGGACGGGCCTTTTGCCCGTCCCGTTTTTGTTTCGACCCGAAAGGTGTGCCTATGCCCTCATCTGCACCGCGCGGTCTGCGCTCCGACCATGTCGTTACCGTCGGCATCGCCCTGTTTTCGATGCTCTTTGGCGCCGGCAACCTCATCATTCCGCCGTTGCTGGCGCTCCAGGCCGGCACGGCCACACCGCTTGCCATGGTTGGCTTTTTGATTGCCGCCATCGGCCTGCCCGTCATGGGCTTTATCGCCGTGGCGCTCGCCGGCACGGCGCGTGAGCTTGCCAGCCGCGTGCACCCCAAGTTTGGCGAGTTCTTTGTCGCGGCGGTGTATCTGGCCATTGGCCCGTGCCTGGCCATTCCGCGTACGAGTTCCACGGCCTTCGAGATGCTGGTGCCGCTGTTGCCCGAGGGCGTCTCGCTCGGCACGGCGCGTCTGGTGTTTGCCATTGGCTTCTTTGTCGTCGCGTTTGCGCTCACGCTGCGCCCGGGCGTCATCACGCGCGTGCTCGGCCGCATTACGGGCCCCGCGCTCATCGCCCTAATCGTATTGGTCGTGGGCGCCGCCGTGGTCTCGCCGCTGGGTCCCGCTGCCGCGCCGCAGGCTCCCTATGATGCCGGTGCCGCCGTTCAGGGCTTTTTGACCGGCTACCAGACCATGGACCTGCTCGCGTCGCTCGCCTTTGGCATCATCATCGCCGAGACCATTCACGAGCTGGGCGTGACCGACGACAAGCGCGTGGCCTTCGAGATCTCGCGCTCCGGCGTGATCGCCGGCGTGCTCATGGCCATCATCTACTGCGGTCTGGCCCTTGCCGGTATGCAACTCGGCACTGTGATACCCGACGCCACCAACGGCGCTGCCATCCTTGCTCGCTCGGCCTCCATGCACTTTGGCCTTGCCGGCACGGTTGTGGTCTTTGCGATCTTTTTCCTCGCCTGCATGAACGTGTGCATCGGCCTCATCAGCTGCTGCTCGCGTTACTTCTGCGAGACGTATGTGGTCGAAGGGGGAGCGGAGGCGTCCGAGGAGGCTATGCGCCGTCCCTTTGCGGTTCTCGCCTTTGTGTTCGCGGCGTTTTCGTGCGTGCTTTCCAACGTGGGTCTCGACATGATCCTTATGTTCTCGGTGCCCATGCTCAACGCTTTGTACCCCGTTGCCATTGTGCTGGTGCTTATGGGCCTGGTGCACGGCTTTTGCGACGCTCATCCGCAGGTGTGGGTCTGGGTCGGCGGCGTCGTTGCTGTGCAGAGTGTGATCACCTCAGTCCGCGATGCGTTCTTTGCGGGCACGTGGCTGCCGTTTGATGCGCTACCCCTGGCAGACATCGGTGCCGCGTGGGCGCCGGTCGCCGTAGTTGCCTTTGTGATCGGTCTGCTCCACAGCAAGTTTGTCGCACATTCGAGGAGCTAGGGTTTCTGCGCTTGCACAGGCGGGGAGTCTCCCCTATAATTTCCTTCGCTTTGGGACACGCAAGGTTTAGACCTTAGCTGCTCAACACCTTCGGGACGTGGCGCAGTTTGGTAGCGCGCCTGCTTTGGGAGCAGGATGTCGCAGGTTCAAATCCTGTCGTCCCGACCATATCTTGCGGGCGTAGTTCAATGGTAGAACCCCAGCCTTCCAAGCTAATGATGCGGGTTCGATTCCCGTCGCCCGCTCCATAAGATAGACGAATGGCTCTGGTTCCTTTTGGGACCAGAGCCATTTTCGTAAGTGCACGGGGTGACGGGAATCGATGCCGCCCCACATCCCCTCTTAAGTTGCGGTGAAATACGGACTGTTTTTTGGCTTAT